>JARRJC010000011.1 GCA_037379885.1 Limibacillus sp. | reverse complement strand
GGTGGTCATGGCCGCACCGACCGGCGGCGTGGTCTACACAACCCCCAGCCTCGGCCTCTCTTCGGTCGCCGACATCGGCAAGCTGAAGGGCCAGTCGCTGGTCTACGCCAGCCAGGGTGCGGCCTCGCTCGACCTGGTGCCGCTGCTGGGCTTCCGCCTGCTCGGCCTCGAGGTCAAGCACGTCTTCGGCTTCAAGGGGCGCGGCGATGGCCGCCTCGCCTTCGAGCGCGGTGAGACGAACATCGACTACCAGACCTCCTCCGCCTACCTGAAGAACGTGGTCCCCCTGGTCGAAGCCGGCCAGGCCGTCCCGCTCTTCTCCTGGGGCGTGTTGGACGAAGACGGCAACCTGATGCGCGATCCGACCTTCCCGGACCTCCCGCACTTCGGCGAGGCCTACGAGATCATGACCGGCATGGCGCCCTCGGGTGAGGATTACGACGCCTACTTCGCCTTCTTCACCGCCGGCTTCCCGGCCCAGAAGATGGTCTTCCTGCCCCAGGGCAGCTCCGACGAGCTGGTGGCGGCCTACCAGACGGCCTTCGAGATGATGAAGGCCGACCCTGAGTACATCGCCAACAAGGAATCGGTGCTCGGCAGCTATGAGCAGGTAACCGGCAAGGCGGCCCAGGCGCTCTACGAGAAGGGGACCACCATTTCCCCGGAACTGCGCAAGCGCGTCGTCGACATGCTGGTCGGCGAGTACGAAGTAAAGCTCGGCGCGGAGTAACCCCCAAGCGGAGCTGAGAAAGACCGGCGGATTCCTGTCGACCAGGAACCGCCGGTCTTTTCCTTTGAGCAGGCCACGAGACCCCCTCCCCCTTCGCAACGACGAAAGGCCGCTTTGCCGTGTTTGACGTATTTCTGACCGCGATCCTCGACCTGCTGACGCTGCAGCATCTCGCCTACATGATGATCGGCGTCACCGTCGGGCTCGCCATCGGCATCTTTCCCGGCCTCGGCGGCATCGCTGGTCTCTCCCTGCTGATGCCCTTCCTCTATGGCATGGACGACATCTCCGCGCTCGCCATGCTGATCGGTCTGGTCGCGGTGATCCCGACCTCCGACACCTTCTCTTCCGTGCTGATGGGGATCCCGGGCTCCTCGGCCTCTCAGGCAACGGTCCTGGACGGTTTTCCGCTCGCCAAGCAAGGACAGGCGGCACGGGCGCTCTCGGCGGCCTTCGTCGCCTCCCTCTTCGGTGGACTGTTCGGCGCCATCGTCTTGACCGGTTTCGTGCTGATCGCGCGGCCGATCATCCTTGCCTTCGGCTCAGCCGAACTCTTCATGCTCTCGGTCTTCGGTCTTTCAATGGTCGGCGTGCTGGCGGGGCGGTCGCTCTCCAAGGGCATCGCCGCCTGCGGCCTCGGTCTCGTTCTCGGTTCCATCGGCGCAGCGCCGGCCACCGGCGAGTTCCGCATGGTCTTCGGCATCGACTACCTCTATGACGGCATCCCCCTGGTGGTGGTGGGCCTCGGCCTCTTCGCCATCCCTGAGATCGTCGACCTGCTGCGGCGCGACCGCTCCATCGCCCAGAGCGGTGGTGGCGATGGCTCCGCGCTCGGCTCGGGCTGGCTGACCGGGATCAAGGACTGGGTCAAGAACTGGTTCCTCTCGCTGCGCTGCGCGGGCGTCGGTTGCCTGATCGGCGCCATTCCGGGCCTGGGCGGTTCGGTGGTCGACTGGATCGCCTATGGCCACGCCGTGCAGACCACCAAGAAAGACCCGCAGTTCGGCAAGGGCGACATCCGCGGCGTGATCGCGCCGGAAAGCGCGAACAATGCCAAGGAGGGCGGCGGTCTGCTGCCGACCCTGCTGTTCGGCATTCCCGGCTCCGGCTCCATGGCGATCTTCCTGGGCGGCATGGTCCTGATCGGGATCGAACCCGGCCCCTCGATGGTCACCAGCGATCTGAACATCACCTATTCCATCATCTGGTCCTTGGCCTTGGCCAACGTATTTGGCGCGGGCCTTTGCATCCTCCTCGCCTCGCCCATCGCACGGCTGACCACCATCCCCTTCCCGCTCCTTGCGCCCTTCATGATCTCGATCATCTGCTTTGCGGCGTTCCAGGCCACACGCTCGCTGGCGGACCTCGTGGCGCTGCTGGCGATCGGTCTTCTGGGCATCTTCCTGCGCCGCTTCGGCTGGCCGCGCCCGGCTCTGCTGATCGGGTACGTGCTGGCCCCACAGGCCGAGACCTACCTTTATCAGGCGTTGCAGTTCTATGACTGGGGATTCCTGACGCGGCCGGGCGTCCTCATCATCGCGGGGCTGATCGCGGTTTCGGTCTGGTACGGCGCGCGCAACCGCGTGGACGACTCCGCGCCGCTCGAAAAGCAGCCCAAGGACGCGGCCCTCGTAGCCGGGCGCGCGCCGCTCAGCGCGCGCGGACCGCAGATCGCCTTCCTGCTGCTGGCGCTGGGGATCTTCGGCTACGCCATCTACGACGCCTTGACCCAGTCCTTCCTGGGGGCGGTCTTCCCCGCCTCGGTCGCCGCCGTCACCGGCTTCTTCGCGCTGATGCTGATGGGCGTGCTGGTGCTGGGCAGCAACGCCAGCCCGGCGATCTACGACCATGAGTTCGACGGCGACCATGTCGGGCAAGCGGGGGTAAGCTCCCTTTGGAGCGGCGCGTTCTGGATTGCCTTGCTGGTCGGCCTCACCGCGCTGCTCGGCTTCTATCTCGCGCTGGTCATCTTCTTCCTGTCTTTCCTGGCGCTGAGGGCGAAGGCGGGGCCGGTGAAACTGCTGGTGCTGACCGGCGCGGCGGCGCTCTTCATGCTGCTCTTGGCCGATGCGCTCAACCTCAATTTCCCAAGAGGCTTGCTGCAGGACTACTTGGACTTGCCCTGGCCACTGCGTTGAAGCGCCGCCATTGGATAAAGGACGGCGGTCTAGCCGCCTAGGGGCGCCCGTGCGGTGTTGGCAGGTACTCAACCGACGGACGGCTGCGCAGAGGCTGCGGATATAGCTCCATCATGTCGTAGACCTCCTGGGGCATGTCCCGGGAGACCGGCAGGCCCAGCGCCTCAGCTTCCTTGTCCGTGATGGGGTAGTCGTGCGTCCAGCGCCCGGAGGTGAGCATGCGGGCGATCTCCTCCGCTCGTTCCGGAGGCAGGCGCCCTTCCAACAGATCGATCACGGCTTCTTTAAGCTGGCGCAGCGCCTTCTCGGAAACGTCGGCGAGGATGAGAGTTTCGTCCTCCACTTCGTCGAGCGACTTATTGCGCGCGACCGCCACGATCGAGACAGCCGGCTTGCCGGCAATCTGAGGGTCAACCGGCCCCAGGACCGAGTGGTGGGTCATGATTATCTCGTCCGCCGCCAACGCCAGCAGCGTGCCGCCGGACATCGCATAGTGCGGAACCAGGACCGTTACCTTGCCTTTGTGGTGCTTGAGCGCACGGGCAATCTGCAAGGCCGCCAGCACGAGCCCTCCAGGCGTCTGCAGGATAAGGTCGATGGGCATCTCCGGGTCCGTCTCGTGGATCGCGCGCAAGACGCGCTCCGAATCGTCAATGTCGATGTATCGCATCACTGGAAAGCCCAAGAGGCGCATCGTCTCCTGCCGGTGGACCAGCAGGATCACCCGCGAGCCGCGCTGCCGTTCCATCTGAGATATCTTCCGCTGACGCAGCGCCTGCTGCACGCGCTGTTGAAACAGCGGCTGAAAAAGCATCACCAGAAGCAGAACCCAGAAAAGACCTGAAAGATCCATCGCAATAGCGCTCCTATCTCCAGGTCGCCATGGGGTTGAACCCAGCGCCGCCTCTTCCCGGAAGCCGATGGGACACAGCGACCTCCGCGACTTTAATGGTCAAAGCCCAGTTTCGTCTTCAGATGCTCATCAGTACGCGAAAGATCTCGTCTTTCAGGGCGAGGCGCTTGTCCTCCAACTCTTTCGTGACCGCCACGGGCATATCGTCTTCAAGTTCTTCCATGCGATCAATCTCCCGGACGATCGCGTCATATTCATCGCTCAAGCGCCGAAAGTGGGAATGATTCTCTCTTAGCTCGTCGATCTTCTCGCTGTGCTCGGGAAACTCTCGCGCTAGGTCGCCTCTGCTACGGCTCATGGCTCAATACCTCCTCGAAGATCTTTGTCGCTGCCTCCAGGCTAGCCTTTGAGGGTGGGGCGGCGCTTTGAGCCATATCAAGCCACCGTCTGGAGCCGCTGGTCGCCGGGACGAATTGACCTTTGGCTCGCCGCTGCTACTTCCCTTCGCATGCAGGATCGACATCAACAGCAGGCGGCCCACCCGAAAGCCACGGTCTTCTTTGACGGGGGATGCCCTCTTTGCCGCCGTGAGATCGGCTTCTACAGGAGCCGGCGCGGCGGCGACCAGATCGCATGGATCGACGTGAGCGAGGCAGACAAGAACGAGGAGGTGGCGCCCGGGCTTTGCACGGAAGCGGCCCTGGCCCGGTTCCACCTTCGTGACGAAGAGGGCCGGATCATCAGGGGCGGGCGCGCCTTCGCCCATCTCTGGAGCTTGTTGCCCGGTTTTCGGCCTTTTGGACGGCTTCTGCTTCTTCCGCCGCTCTCCTGGTTGCTCAACCCGGCCTATGACCTTTTCTTGAAGTTTCGACCGGGCCTACAGCGTCTGATGGCGCGGCCTTAAGGGTCCCACGACGGATAGCGGATCCAAGGGGAGCAGATGCATCATTTCTATTCGGATACCCAGACCAGGCCGCCCAAGGCGATGCGCGAAGCCGCCTTATCCGTCGAGTTGGGCGACGAGCGTCATGATGAAGATCCCTCGACCAACGAGCTCTGTGAGCGCGTTGCTGCGATGCTGGGCATGGAAGCCGCTGTCTTCCTGCCCTCCGGAACCATGTGCAACGAGATCGCCATAGCGGTTCATTGCCGCCCCGGCGACGAGATCATCTGCACGCGCGAGAGCCACATCATCTTCGCGGAGAGCGGCGGTCCGGCGGCCCTCTCGGGAACGATGCTTTATCCCATCGACGGGGAGCGGGGCATGCTGAGCCCTGAGCAAGTAGAAGAGGCGATCAGGCCGCGCTCAGCCCACGCACCGCGCAGCCGTCTGCTCGTGGCCGAGCAAACGTCCAACCTCGCAGGCGGCGCCGTTTGGCCTCTCGAACAACTGCGCGCCGTTGCCGACACCGCCAAGGCGGCCGGGCTCGCCACCCATCTGGACGGAGCCCGGCTTCTCAACGCCCAGGTGGCCACCGGGATCGCAGCAGGCGACTACGCCCGAGGATTCGATAGCGCCTGGATCGCCTTCACCAAGGGCTTGGCCTGTCCGGTGGGCGCGGTCCTGGCGGGCTCGAAGAGCTTCATAGAAGAGGCTTGGCTGCTTAAACGCCGCTGGGGAGGCGCGATGCGCCAGACCGGCGTCTTGACCGCCATGTGTCTCTGGGCATTGGATCACCATGTGGAGCGGCTGGCCGAAGACCACGCCCTCGCCGCCAAAATCGGTCAGCGCTTGGAGCGCTCGCCAGCGATCAAGCGGGTTCTGCCGGTCGAAACCAACATCGTGATCGCCGACCTTTCGGATGCCGCACCCGATGCCCCGACGGCGGCCCGGCGCCTTCGGGAAAAGCAACTTTCAGTCACGGTCGTGGGCAAGCGCCGCATTCGCATAGTGACCCACCTCGAAGTGGACGAGGCGGCTGCGGAGGTGCTCCTCAACGCAATCGACGCGCTGGTGTGAAAACACGCAAGGGGATCTGCCGCTGTCGGGCCGATCACAGTTCTTCCTTCACCTGCCCGTAGGCCAGCAGGGTGAAAAGCGCGGTGCCGCCGATCACGTTGCCCAGCAGTGCTGGAACGAAGAACGTGAAGAGGTAGTCGCCGGCGCCGATCTCTGAGCTGACCAACAGCAGAAGCGCTTCTGAGGAACCGGCGACGACGTGAGCCATATCCCCAAGAGCGATCAGATAGGTCACCATCACGATAACCCAGAATTCCGAGCCCTCGGCACTCGGCATCATCCAAACGGCCGTCGCGATCAGAAAGCCGGCAGGCACGCCTTGCAGCAACATCTCGGTTGCCGAGCGGTCCATGAAATGGCGGGCCAGGCTCATGAACTCAGCGAGCTGGGCGTCGGTGAAAATTCCACTGAACACAGCGGCCAGAGCGAACAGAAGAGTGCCCACGATGTTGGCGGCGAGCACAATCCCCCAAAGGCGCGCCGTGCGTATCAAGCTCTCCGGGGTCTTCTTCGCGATGAGAGGCAAGACGGCCGTGATGGTGTTCTCGGTGAACAACTGGAAGCGGGCCAGGATGACGATCACGAACCCGACGCAGTATCCGAAGTTCTCAACAAGAGGCCGCCAGGGCGTCTCCGGCAGGTGCTGTCGCAGCAAGCCTTCGGCGACCACGGACATCGAGATGGCGATGCCCGCGGCAAGGCCGGACCACCAGAGCGAAAGCAAGGGCCGGCGCAGCTCCTCCTCACCCTCGGCGCGCACGATCTCGTACACCATGGGCGAGGTGGGACGTAGCTTGTTACCTACCTCCTTTGCCTCATCGTCCGAAAGTTTGGTGTTCCCTTCCTTTCGTCGACCTTTCTCCGGGGCCATGGGCTCTCCTTTGCCAGAAAATGAAGTGGACAGTTCGCGCTTGCTGGAAGCCCCTCACCTTGCAACAGGCTGCCAGGAACCGAACCGCTACAACTCCGAAAAAGCGATCAAGCGACCGCAGGTAAGAGCGCCCAGCCAGCAGCCCAGGGCTATCAGGGCGTGCAACCGAAGCCGCGGGCGCGGCGCGGTTTCCAGCGTGAGGCCGTAGCGCCAATGGGCATAGAGCGCCGAGGCGGCCCCCAGAGCAATGAGTAGCAGCTTCGCCTGAAGGACCCCCACCTCGGCGTAGTCCGTGGCCTTGACGGAAAAGAGCGCCAGCCCCGCGGCGGCGGCCAACAAGAGCCCGAGCGCGGCCGTGGGAACCAAGACCCGCGCCAGCACCGCTTGAGGCAGCCCCGGCCAGGCGCCCAAAAGCTTCAGGCTCCAGGGAACGACCGAACCCACCAGCGCTGCTATGCCCAGTACGTGCAGGGTGCTGAGCGCTGCATAGCCCCAGCGCGAGAGCCGGAAGTAGGACGCGAGGCTACTCGCCTCGAGGTCGGCGAGAAGCGCCTCCAGCATTGCTAGCTGCGGTCCGGGTAAAGCGGATACTCCCGATCCCCGAGGAAGATCCGCTCGGCTTTCAGGAGCTTGTCTTCCGCCCTCGCCGAGGGCTCTCCGATGATCCGAATCTCGACGCCCTCGCTCAGGTCCCCATCCTTCAGCCCGGCCCGCTCATTGCGCCAGGGTTGGCCGACCTCGACGGTCCATAGCTCCCCTTCGACAGCGACCTTCAAGACGCCATGCGGGTTGCCAAGCTTTGCTTCCGTGATGACGCCTGTCAGGTCGATGTTGCCGCCGCTGGTCCAGGACCAGCCGTGATGCGCGAGGGTAAGCCCGCTCTGCACGGCAAGGCCCAGGGCCAAGAACACAGCTAGTATTTTCGACTTCATGCTCGCTCTCCCGATCGTTTGAGCCGCGCCAGCCGCGGCAATTCTCTCACCAGAAAGAGCTTGGTGCTCTCACCCGAAATGTCTAGCGGGCGCCCTTCTTACTGGAACATCTCCGGCGTTGTGGCGGCCAGTTGCTCGTAGACCGGCTGGAAGTGGAGCCAGCCGATGTATTCGCTGCCGACATGCTCACGGCTGTAACGGGCGGCTTCGTCGGGCACCTGGATCGGCGCGCCGCCGGCGGCCTCCACCATCAGCTGCTGCTGGCAGCAACGCTCCAGCGCGGCGAACCAGAAGGCGGCTGAATCGATGGAGTGGCGGCTTGCGGTGAAGAGGCCGTGGTTCTGGTGGATCGCCGCCTTGACGCCCTTGAAGGCGCGCGCGACACGCGGCCCGGCGTCGTCCTCCACCGCCACCGCGCCAGCATCTTCCTTGATCACCGTGTGGTCCTCAAAGAAGGCGCAGGCGTCCTGGGTGATCGGGGCTAGCGGCTTGCCCAGCGCGGCGAAGGCCGTGCCGTAGACCGTGTGCGCATGGCACATCGCCAGGATGTCGGGATGCTCCTCATGCACGGCGGCGTGCAGCACGAAGCCAGCGCGGTTCACCGCATAGTCGCCTTCGACGACCTTGCCCGCATGGTCCACCAGGATCAGGTTCGACAGCTTCACCTGATCGAAGTGAACCGCCATGGGGTTGGTCCAGTAGAGCTCGGGATGCTCCGGATCGCGGATCGTCAGATGTCCGGCGAAGCCGTAGTCCAGCTTCTGCTGGGCGAAAAAGTGACAGGCGGCGACGAGGCGCTTCTTGCGATAGAGGCGCAGCTCCTCGTTCGAGTTGAAATGAGGCTCCTCCGGGAACTTCAGACCTTCCTGCTCCGGCTGATAGATGGAAACGCGGTTGCCGAGATCGACCATGATTTTGGGGTTCTCCTACTAGGGGATGGTGGTTGCGATGGGGCGTGTACGCCTTATGCGGAGGCGCGCCGTTTCTGTTCCGCCTCGTCCCAGGCGGTGAGGGGTTGATAGTCGGGCACGAAGCCAAGGCCCTTCTGCGCATCGGAAGACACGGCCTGCTGCGTGGTGATCACGTCGACGACGGCGGGCGCGTTCTCCAGCGCCCGTGCGATCGCCGCCTCCAGGTCCTCGGCCTTCGTCACCTGCTCGCCGTGCGCGCCGAGGGCGCGCGCCATGGCGGCGTAGTCGCAGTGACTGAGCGTCGTGCCGACCACGCGGCCGCCGTAGTTGAACTCTTGATCGAAGCGCTCGATGTTCCAGGCGGCGTTGTTGGAGACGATGAAGACCGCCTTCGCGCCGTGCCGCACGGCCGTGTCGATCTCCATGGCGTTGATGCCATAGGCGCCGTCGCCGTTGACCGAAATCACCTGACGGCCGGGACAGGCGAGCGCGGCGGCCGCGGCGAAGGGCACGCCCACGCCCAGGCACCCGAAGGCGCCGGCATCCATGTAGGTGCGCGCCTGCAGCCCGATCCGCGCGAAGCTGAGCAGATCGCCGCCATCGGCCACGGCCAGGTAGTCCGGCGCGGCGACGGCCTTGATCGCATCGAAGATCGCCATGGGATGGATCTTCCCGTCCTCTCCATAGCTTGGGCTTTTCGCCGCTTCGGCCTTGGCGAGACGTTCGCGGTGCTTGCCGCGCAGGCCGTCCAGCCAGCCCTGATCGCGCTCTCCGGCATTCGTGCCAAGGGCCGCCGTCAAGGCCTCCAGCGCCAGATCGACGCTCGCCAGGATTTCAGGCTCGCCGCGCCGGTTGTCGATCAGCTCCCCCGGATTGTCTGAGATGCGCAGGAAGCGGGCGTCCGGGAAGACCGCCGGCGAGCCGTAGCCCAGCTGGTAGTCGAGCTTGCGGCCCAGGGTGATGACAAGGTCGGCCTGGCTCATGGCCGCGGCCCGGACCGACCCGACGAAAGCCGGATGATCGGACGCGATCAGGCCCCGGCTCTCCTGCGTATCGAGATAGAGCGCGTCGGCCGCCTCCAGAAAGCGGGTCAGCGCCTCCCCGGCCCCGCGGGCGCCGCGCCCGCTGACCACCAAGGGACGGCGCGCCTTGCGCAGCGCCTCCACGGCCTCGGCGACCGATTGCGGATCGGGTATCGGGCGGCGACGCGGCTTCGCGCGCAGCCAGTCCGTCAGGACCAGCTGGTCGGGCAGATGCTGGCGCAGCACATCGGTCGGAAACTCGATATAGGACGGCCCCGGCTCGAAGCCGTCGCCCTCGGCCCGCGAGATGGCCTCATCCAGCTCGCGCAGCGCCTGATCGGGGACGCGCGCGGTCCGGGAATAGCGGGTGACCGGGCGCAGGATCTCGACATGCGGAATATCCTGCAAGGGCCCCATGTTGGCCTGCGGGCGGGAGGTGCAGCCGCCGATCAGCAGAACGGGAACGCGCGCCAGGCTGGCGTTGGCCATGCTGGTCACGGTGTTGGTGACGCCCGGCCCGGCGGTGACCATGGCGACGCCGAGGCTATCCGTCAGTTCCGCATGGGCATGAGCCATGTGCACCGCCGCCCGCTCATCGCGCACATCGACGATGCGGATACCCAGCCGCGCGAGGTGATCCCAGATCGGCTGGATGTGGCCGCCCTGCAATCCGAAGATCCGGTCGACACCGCGCTGCTTCAGAGCCTGGGCGATCCAGGCGGCGACGCTCTTGGCGTCCGCGTTCAGGTCCTGTCTGGGTGTCTGGTTCGGGGACTCGCTCATGGCGCTCTACTCCTGATTTGCTTTGTTTGCGGCCCGGCGCTTCGCCAGCAGGTCGCGCAGTTCGCGGTGAAGGATCTTGCCGGTCGCGTTCCTGGGCATCTCCTCGGGCGCGAGGAAGACGATCTCGCGCGGCCGTTTGTAACCGGCCAGGCGGTCCTTGGCCCAAGCGATCAAGGCGGCCTCATCCAGTGTCTTGCCGCGCCGCAGGACGACGGCTGCCTGCACGCTCTCTCCCCATTTCGGGTCGGGCCTTCCGACCACGGCCACATCGCGCACCGCCGGGTGCGCGCCAAGGACGGTCTCCACTTCGGAGGGGTAGATGTTCTCTCCGCCGGAGATGATCAGGTTCTTCTTTCTGTCGATCAGCCGGATGAATCCGTCTTCGTCCCGCAGCGCGATGTCGCCCACGGTCAGGTAGTCGCCCCGCAGCACCTCCGCCGTCTTCTCCGGGTTCTTCCAGTAGCCGTCGAAGCAATAGGGGCTGCAGGAGAAAAGCTCACCGGGCTGCCCGTCCGGCACCTCCAGGCCCTCGTCGTCGAGCAGGCGGATGGGCTGAGAGCCGACCACCTCGCGCCCGACCGAGCCGAGTTTCTCGAACTGCTCGTGGGGGTGCAGCATGGTCACCCAGCCCGCCTCGGTCGACCCGTAGAGCTCGAAGAGGCCGGAGTTGGGAAACATCTCCATGATCGCCCGCTTGGTGTCGGCCAGCGCCGGCGCGGAGGAGATCATGAGCTTCTCGACCCGCTCGAAGCCGCTTGCGGCGCGCTCAGCCTCCGGCACCTCCAGCAGCATCGTGTACTGGGTCGGCACGAGAGAGGTGAAGCTTGCGCCCGTGTCGGCGAAAGCCCGGAGACAGCGCGCCGGGTCGAAACTCTTCTGGGAATAGATCGCCACCCCTCCCCCGCAGTAGACGAAGGAGGTGAAGAAGTTGAGGGAGTTCGCATGGCACATGGGCATGACCAGGAGCGCGGTGTCCCGGCGATGCAGCGACAGCTCCACCTCTGTCATCAGCGCCAGCATCGCCATGCCCCGATGGCCGCGGATGGCGCCCTTGGGCCGGCCCGTGGTGCCGGAGGTGTACATGAGGCACCAGGGATCGTCGGCGCCGACCTCCACCGTGGGCTCCCGGTCCGAGGCCCCGGCGATCAGGTCTTCGTAGCCGCCCCCTGTTGCCGCCGGATCGTCCGGCGAAGCGAAGGTCAGGATGCGGCTGTCGGGAAGGTCGATCGAGGTTCGGACCTCCTCCAGCACAGCGCACAGCGGCGGATCGACCAGGATCGCAGCCGCACCGCTGTCCTCCAGGATGTGCAGCGCTTCCTGACCCGTCAGGCGGAAGTTGATCGGCACCGCGACCAGCCCGGCTTTGGCCGTCGCCGCGTAGATCTCGGCCCACTCGATGCGGTTGTAGGCGAGAACCGCCACCCGGTCGCCCTTCGAAAGACCGAGCCCGAGCAGGCCGTTGGCCAGCCGGCAGGCGCGTTCGTTCCATTCGCGGTAGGTCATGGCCCGCGTGAAGTCCTGCGCGGCGCGCCGATCCGGTTGCAAGCGGGCCTGAGCGGTCAGGACCTGGCCCAATGTCAGCGGTGCTTTCAACATCTCGGTTACTCGATCAAACGGACCTAGGAGGCCGCACTCTCTGCCGGGGCCAAGAGGCTGTCCGGGCTGGCGCCATAGGCTTCGGCGAGCGCGGAAGCGGCAATGCCGATATGGTCGGACGCCCGCGTTTCCGCGAGCTGCTCGTCGCCCGCCACGACGGCGGCCAGGATGGCGGCATGCTGGCTCCAGATGCTGACCGGCGGCTGGGCGCGGCGAAGCACATCGCTCATCACCCGGCGCAGAAAGCGCCAATGCACTTCAGCGGTGCCTGTCAGCAAAGGATTGCCGGACGCTTCGTAGATCAGCTTGTGGAAGGCTTCATCGGCGCGTATTTGCTCAAGCGTGTCCTTCCGCTCGACCGCGCCGAGGCCACGCTCGATCATGGCGCTCCCGGCCTCTTCGATCTGCGCCGCCACCGCCGGGTCCTGCTTGGCGCGGAGCGCCGCCGAACGCGCCGCCAAACCGTCGAGGGCGGCGCGGATGGCGTAGTGATGCTGCATCAGGGTCAGGTCGAGTTCGGCGACCCGCAGACCGCGCTTGCCGATCTCCTGGATCAATCCATCCGACTTCAGCAGCGCCAGCGCCTGCTGAACCGGCTGCCGGGACACGCCGAAGCGCTCGGCCAGTTGCTCCTGCACCAAATGCGCCCCCGGCGGCAGAACGCCGTCGCAAATTTCATCGAGAATGGCCTGATAGACCTGCTCTGTGAGACCCGGCGCTGTTTGAATGATCGACATGGCGGACACTCAATTGAATTCTGAATTCAGAGTTCAATACGCGAAATCCCCTTCGACCGTCAAGCCAAATGCGACGGGGTCGCTTGGCCGGTCCTCGGATAGCGCTACCTGAAGCAGGAGTTTCATGTTGCAAAGCGCTTTATTGAATTGCGTTAATCAGTGAAGTCACACTCCATTGGCGGCGGAAGCAGGGCTTTTTCATTCCATGGTTCAAGATGGCAAGGTTTTCGTCGGGGCCGCTCCATCAAGCGACGGCGGCATCTCCCCTCAGTTTCTCGAACTTTCCCGCGCGAACCGGCATGGCCTGATCGCCGGGGCGACCGGCACCGGCAAGACGGTGACGCTTCAGATCCTGGCCGAGGGCTTCGCCCAGCAAGGCGTGCCGGTCTTCATGGCCGATGTGAAAGGCGACCTGTCAGGCATGAGCCAGCCCGGGGAACCCAAGGACTTCCTGTTCAAGCGGGCGGAGAAGATCGGGCTTTCGGACTACGGCTTCGCCCCCTCCCCGGTCGTATTCTGGGACGTCTTCGGCGAGAAGGGCCATCCCGTGCGCAGCACCATCTCGGAGATGGGCCCGCTGCTTCTCTCGCGCCTGCTTGAGTTGAACGATACCCAGGAAGGCGTCCTCTATGTCGCCTTCAAGGTGGCCGACGATCAGGGACTCTTGCTGCTCGATCTCAATGACCTGAGATCGATGCTGACCTTCCTTGGGGAGAACGCCGACACCATCGGCCGTGAGTACGGCAATGTCGCGGCCTCCTCGATCGGCGCCATTCAGCGCCGCCTTCTTGCCCTGGAATCGCAAGGCGCCGATCACTTCTTCGGGGAGCCCGCGCTGAAGCTGGCGGACTTCATGCGGACCACCTATGAGGGGCGCGGCTTCATCAACATCCTGGCGGCCGACACGCTGATCGAATCGCCAAAGGTCTATGGCACGGTCCTGCTCTGGCTGCTGTCCGAGCTTTTCGAGGACCTGCCGGAGGTCGGCGACCCGGACAAGCCCAAGCTGGTGTTCTTCTTCGACGAGGCGCACCTGCTGTTCGACGATGCGCCCAAGGCGCTGGTGGACCGGATCGCGCAGGTGGTCCGCCTGATCCGCTCCAAGGGCGTGGGGGTGTTCTTCGTAACGCAGAACCCGCTCGACCTGCCCGACGAGGTGCTGGGCCAGCTCGGCAACAGGGTCCAGCACGCGCTGCGCGCTTATACGCCGCGCGACGCCAAGGCGGTGCGCACGGCGGCCCAGACCTTCCGGCCGAACCCGGACCTCGACACCGAGCGGGTGATCACGGAGTTGGGCGTGGGCGAAGCCCTGACATCGCTTTTGGACCTGAAGGGCGTTCCGGGCATGGTTCAACAGACCCTGATCCGGCCCCCCTCCTCGCGCCTCGGCCCGGCCAGCGAGGCGGAGCGCAAGCAGGTCATGAGCCGCAGCCCCGTGGCCGGCATCTACGACCAGCCGGTCGACCGGGAATCCGCCCACGAAATCCTGACCGCCCGCGCCGAAGAGCTGACCCGCCAGCGCGAGGCGGCGGAGGCCGAGACCGCCGCCGAGAAGGCGCGGCAGAAAGCGGCGAAAAGCAGCAAAAGCGGTTCCAGCCGGCAGTCTGTCGGGGAAGCTTTCACCAAGTCCCTGGCGCGCGCGGTGGGAAGCCGCCTGGGCCGGGAGATCCTGCGCGGCGTCCTGGGGTCCTGGCGGCGCTGATAGACCTTTCCTTCAAGGGGCGGCGGCACGACCGCCCCGTCCATAAGAAACGATGCATCGCGGGCGGGAAAGAAATCGTCGTTCTGAGGTAGCAGAGAGGGAGAGCTTCCATGAGCTACAAGATCGAAGACATCGAAGGCATCGGACCGTCCTTTGCCAAGAAGCTGGCCAAAGCCGGCATCAAGACCACCGAGGGCCTCTTGAAGGCCTGCGCCACGCCGAAGGGCCGCAAGGCCACCGAGGAGGCCAGCGGCGTCGACGCCAAACGGCTCCTCAAATGGGCCAACATGGCCGACCTGATGCGCATCTCCGGCGTCGGCGAAGAGTATTCGGAACTGCTGGAGGCAGCCGGGGTGGATACCGTCAAGGAACTGCGCAACCGCAAGCCGGATAACCTGGCCGCCAAGATGGCCGAGGTGAACAAGGCCAAGAAGCTTGTCCGCCAGGTGCCCGGCGAAGTGCGGGTCGCCAAGTGGGTCGCCCAGGCAAAGACTCTGAAGCCCGCGATCACCTACTAGAGATAGGGCAAGGATCGACCGGGCGGCCTCTCTATTCCACGGTGATGCCGCCCGGATCGAACTCCGGCTCGGGATAGCGTGGATCCATGTCCTCTAGCGTCAGCCGCACGAGCCGGGCGGCGAGCGCATTCCTGCACCAGTTCCGGTCGGCCGGGATCACGTACCAGGGAGCCCAATCGGTGGAACAGCGCTCGATGGCCTGTTCGAAGGCCTCCTCGTAGTCGTCCCAAAGCTTGCGTTCCTCAAGGTCGCCCGGATTGAACTTCCAGTTCTTCTTCGGAATATCAATCCGCTCCTGCAGGCGCTCGCGCTGCTCTTCCTTCGAGACGTGCAGGAAGACCTTCACGATCCTGGTCCCATAGAACGCCAGCAGGCGCTCGAACTCGTTGATCTGGTCGTAGCGCGCCTCGATGACCGTCTTGTCCACCCAGCCGTGAACGCGCACCACCAACACGTCCTCATAGTGGGAGCGGTTGAAGATCGCGATCTCACCCTTGCCGGGGGCCTTGGCGTGAACCCGCCAGAGGAAGTCGTGGGCCAGTTCCTGTTCGGTGGGCTTCTTGAAGCTGTGAACGCGGATGCCCAGCGGATCGACCGGACCGAACACCTTCCTGATGGTCCCGTCCTTGCCTGCGGCGTCGGTCGCCTGAAAGATCAACAGGAGCGACTGCTTGCCCTCGGCAAAGAGGCGATCCTGCAAATGGTCGATCGCCCTCGTATCCTCCTCGAGAGAAGCCTCCGCTGCTTCACGGCTCTCGAAGAACGACTTGTCGCGCGGGTCCCAGTCCGAAAGGGACATCTTCTTTCCAGGCTTTGCGGCGAAGGCCTTATTGAACTTGGCTAGAGACATGGGGCGGGCTCACCTCTTTCATCCGATTCCTTCATAAGGGCCACAAACGCCGCCACAAGGACAAATCCTTTTGTGAAAAGCGGTTGGCGCTCCCGGTCAGCAGGGTATGCTCCCTATTCGGCTTCAATGACGCAAGGAGAGCGGCATGAATGGGGCGCGATCACCGATTACGCGAAAGGTTTGGATGGGCTTTGCCCTGATTGTCATGGCGGTCGTTCTGGCCCTGGTCCTGAGCTATCTCGCGTCCGGTTCCGACGAGCCGGAAAAGGGGTTGGTGGAAGGGTTGCAGAAGAAGGGAGAACCTCTGGCAGACTGCCTTCTCCGGATGGAAAGGGAGAATCCCTCCTATTCCGAGGAGTTGGTGAAGCGGCTTTGCGAGGGGCGATGACCCGGGGAAAGCACTGCTCGGGCAGGTCGAGGCCCGAAGAGAAAGGCTGGTGACGAGGTGAACCAGGATCAGGCAACGCTGTCGCTGCTGGCCGTCTCCACGTGGGTGCTGCCCCTTGTCTTCGCCATCACCTTGCACGAGGCCGCTCACGGCTATGTCGCCTGGAAACTGGGCGACGATACGGCCAAGCGGCAAAACCGCGTCAGCTTCAATCCTCTCCGCCATATCGACCTTCTCGGCACCATCGTGATACCGGGCCTCTTGGTCCTGTTGCGCTTCCCGCTGATCTTCGGATGGGCCAAGCCGGTGCCCGTCTCCTTCGCGCGGCTGCGTCACCCCCGACGCGATGCGATCCTGGTCGCGGCGGCGGGGCCGGGGATCAATTTCGCCATGGCCGTCGCGGCGGCCCTCTCGCTTCACCTGGTTCCCCTTGCCCCGGCGGGCGCGGCGGAGTGGGTCGAGAGCAACCTGCTCAACGCGATCTTCATCAACCTGCTTCTGGGGGTCTTCAATGGGCTTCCGCTGCCGCCTCTGGACGGTAGCCGCGTGGTCGCGTCTCTCCTGCCCGGAAGTTTGTCGCGCCGCTTCCTGGACCTGGACGCCTATGGGCTTTGGATCGTGTTGGGCCTTTTCTTCGCCCTGCCCCTGATCCTTGAAAGGGTCGGGATAAACTTCAACGCCTTCTACTGGCTCATCCTGGCGCCGGTCGACTGGCTGACGGAGATCATCGCCGGCCTGACGATGACGCGGATCATCCTGCCGGTCTGAGGAACTGGATAGAACCGCGGGCGCTAACGGATGTTGCTGACTTCGATCTCAAGCTGCGTGAGCTTGTCGTTGTCGCTCTCTTGCCTGGATTTCAGATCCTTGAGTTTCGACTCTAGATGCTGAAGACGGTCCTCCAGGACGCCCGCTTTCGCGGCCTGCCGCGTCCTGTCGATCAGATAGACAATCCATAGAACCACGATCAGCACCATGGCGATCAGGCTTGAGGTGATTTCCATTCTAGTTGCTCCTGATGGGAGATCTTCACGTCGCAGATTGCATTATATCTCAATTGAGAAGGAGTTGCGCAATCGGACAGAAAAGGGGGCGGCCCCTTTACTAGCTACCGGCAAGGAGGCACGATTCGCGGATGAACGCTCAGCTTGGCCGCGCGGTCTTTACACGAGACTTGGGAGGAATGGCCGTGGGCCGCGAAGGCTTTCTTCACCTGCCGCGCTTTGGCGCCTACCTCCAGCCTTCAGCTCAGCGCAGCGTGGGTGAGGCTATTCATCAATGAAGAAGGTCCTCGTCGTTGGCGGAGCGGGCTACATCGGCAGCCATTGCGCAAAGCTGCTGAGCGAGAGCGGGATCACCCCCATCGTCTTCGACAACCTGTCGACCGGCCACCGCGAAGCGGTCAAATGAGGACCCTTCTTCAAGGGCGACCTTCTGGACCCGGAGGCAGTCTCTCAGGTCTTCACGGACCAGCGGCCGGATGCGGTCGTCCATTTCGCCGCCCTGACCCTGATCCCCGAGTCACTGGAACATCCGGACCGCTACCACCGGAACAACGTCGCGGGCACGCTCAATCTCTTGGAAGCCATGAGGGCCCATGGGCTCACCAACCTGGTGTTCTCGTCGAGCTGCGCGGTCTATGGAGCCCCTGAGACAAGTCCCATCGACGAGAGCTTTTCCTGCGCGCCGATCAATCCCTACGGACAGACGAAGCTGGAGGCCGAGCGGGCCCTGAAGACCTTCTCCGAAGGCCAGGGCATCCGCTCCATAAGCCTCAGATACTTCAACGCCGCCGGCGCGGACCCGAGCGGCGAAATCGGCGAAGCCCACAGCCCCGAAACCCACCTGATCCCCCTCGCCCTCAGGGCCGCTTCGGGACAGGGAGCGGCGCTCGAGGTTTTTGGAAGCGACTTCAATACGCCAGACGGGACAGCCATCCGCGACTATATCCACGTAAACGACCTGGCCGCGGCTCACCTGGCCGCCCTTCGCTACCTTCGGGACGGCGGGCAGACGACCTCTGTCAACATCGGCACCGGAACAGGCGCATCGGTTCTGGAGATCGTCCAGGCAGCGGAAAAGGCCACGGGGCGGAAGGTCCCCTACTCCTTAAAGGACCGGCGCCCCGGGGATCCCGCCGAACTCGTCGCTGACCCCACGCTGGCAGAGAGCCTGCTCTCCTGGAGGGCAACGACCCCCTTGGCGCGGATCTTGAGCGACGCCTGGGGTTGGCACTCCAACCAAGCCTTCGGACTCTAAGCGACCCCCTCCCGCAGCCAAAACCGGTGAAAGCGCCAATCCGAAGGTTTGTATTCTCTATAATTGAGAGATACCTGCTTATGCATCATTCTTTACTCGTGAACGGGCTGAGGCGGAGGGTGAGACGATGCGGATGATCAAAACCACCATCTTCGGCGGGATACTGTTTCTCCTGCCCCTGGTGATCCTTGTGTTGGTCTTGGGCAAGGCCCTTCAACTCACCCTTCTCCTGGCAAAGCCGATCCAGACAATGGTCCCGGTTGAGAGCGTTGCGGGCATCGCTCTCATCGACCTCCTGGCCGTGATCTTGCTCCTGGCGGTCTGTTACCTCGCCGGGCTCGCAGCCAAGGTCGCTCTGATTAGATCCAAGGTGGGCGGACTGGACGAGGTCCTGGCGAACAACGTTCCGCTTTACGCCATCATCAAGACCATCATCTCTTCCATCGCCAAGGCGGAGGACGAGGCCGGCACGCTGCACCCGGTGATCGTCCGCTTCGACGACTATTCCCAGATCGCATTCGAGGTGGAACGCCAGGACGAGCAGGTCGTGATCTATCTGCCCGGCGCGCCGAGCCCTTGGTCGGGCTCCACCCTTCTCGTCGAAGCAAGCCGTGTCTCGCCGCTGGACATACCCGCAACCCAGGCGGTCAAGCTCTTGCGGGCCCTCGGACGGGGCTCGGCGAAGCTTGCCCAGCCCAGGGGGCGATAGGGTGCTGGAGCGCGCCGAAGGGTGACAAGGCCGCTCCAAAAAACGACTCAATTACTGGTTGGTCATTTCTCTGCAAGAAATTCGCCCTATCTTCTCTCTCCGATCGCTAGTTCTGTCGGCTCTAAACTTTGAGCGTTGGAGGGAACCATGCAGAAGAAGACCTTTGCGCGCGCAGAAGACATTTACGAGATCGGCGATGAAGGCAAGGAGGCCTATCTCATCATCGATGGCGCGGTGGAGATTCTCCACAGGGACGACGAAGGCATTATCGTGCTCGCCGAGCTGGGCGCGGGGGAGATTTTCGGCGAGATGGCCTTGCTGGACAAGACAACCCGCTCGGTCAGCGCCAGGGCGAAGGAAGAAACCACGGTCTACGCCGTCAACCCTCACCAGTTCGACCGCTTGATGGGAGAGCTGACGGATGACGCTCGTCACGTTCTCTCCGCGGTCATAAAGCGCTTGAGAAGCATGAACGAGCGCTTGATCGCCTTGGAGCGTGGCCGCCCGAACGCCTGAAGCCGCCGATTGGCTCCTCGAGGTTTGCTCTGCCCCCGGACTGGCCGGCAGCCGAAAGCCCCTGCGCCAGCGATAGAGAATTTCCTCGTTAAGGGGATTGCCGTTAAGCTCCGCGCATGTCTTCCAACTCAAGAAAAAGCGGCGGCGGCGCTGCGTTCGGAGCGTTCGTCTTTGCTCTTCTTTTCGCCGTGCTGTCCCCTTCGCCGACCTCGGCCTCTGAGGAGAAACGCTTCGGCCGCTGGACCAGTGGCTTCGATCACAGCGTTCCTGGAGAAAAGCTCTGCTGGCTGATCAACGGAGAGGTCGCCTTCTACATCTGGGCCATCGAGGAGCAGGGCTACAGGGGCGAGTGGCTGACCCAGTACGGCAGTGAAGAGGCGTCCTTTCCGAGATCCTTCTACGCGGACATCGACGGAAACGAGTTCAGCGGCGAGGAATCGATTGGCGGCCCGGCGCTCATCGGCGCCATGAAGGCGGGGCTCATTCTTCGGTATGAGTACGTTTTGCCCTCCGGCACGCGGCGGGGGTCTGTCTCCTTGATCGGCTTCACCAAGGGGTACCGCTATTGCCTCGATCAGGTGAGTTGACACAACCGGCGAAACGAAGAAGGCCGCCTCGAAGGAGACGGCCCTCTTAACTATCGAATCATGTGGTTCACCAGGCTACTCGGCGGCGTTGGCCCGGCGCTGCGGCATGCTGCCGTTGATGATGTAGGCCAGCGCCTCGACCACCTGCTCGGGCTCGCGCGCCACGGCCTGGGCGGCGCCGTCAACCTCTTTCAAGGCGTGATCGTGCTCGCCGGGATGCAGCGTGATGTAGGGCTTGCCGAGCGCGGCGGCATAGCCTGCGTCGAAGGCGGCATTCCACTGCTTGTACTTCTCTCCGAAGCGCACCACGACCAAATCCGCGTCCTGAAGCAGCGTCTGGGTGCGGATGGCGTTCAGCTGCGCGCCCTTCCGGTCATGCCAGAACTTGTCGCTCTCGGCGCCGAAGATCGCAACGCCGCAGTCGTCCGAGTCTTCATGCACCGTGATGGGTGCGGTGATCTCCACGGGCAGGCCCGCTTCCTTGACGCCCTGAGCGATGCGCTCGCGCCAGTCGGAGTGGATTTCCCCGGAAAGATAAACGGTCCAGCGTCGTTGGCTCATGGCGATCCTCCTATACAGCGTTGGCCGCTCTCGGCCGTCTCCATTGATCCTCGAAACTATATAGGGCTTGAGCCGCCGAGGTCCAAAAAGCGAAGCGCCAGCCGTCAAAGATACTGGCCTTGCGGGAAGGCTTGGCATATTTTCGGCGCATCATGAGACAGACACTCCTCTCCCTCCTCGCGACCGTTTTCCTCTTCACGGGCTTGGCCGCCTGTGCGAATCAGACCGAGTACCGCAGCGCGCCCGGCTTGCGCTTCGGCGCGCCCAAGACAATCGACGGACGGGAATATATCGTCGGGAGCCTTACCGGGGAGCGGAACCTCTATTACGTCACCCCCAAGCGGGGTGCTGCGAACGACGATCAGGAACTGATCCGCGCCGTCGCGATTTACTCCCGCTGCCAGTCCCACAAGATCATCGAACGGCAGGACCAGGGCCGCACCGCGATCGTCAAAGGCGTGATCTGCCCTTCCTAGGCGGCGCGCACTTCTAAAATCCGTAGAGCGCCGCAGGATTGTCCACGAGAATTTGCTCGCAGAGCGTCTCGTCCCCCACCCATTCCAACAGCAGGTCCAGAAGCGGGGCGTCCTCCGGCAGCCAGTCCTTTCCCGGATGCGGCCAGTTGCTGGCCCAGAGCATGCGCTCCGGCGCCGCCTTGACCAGCGCGCGCGCCAGCGGCGCCAGTAGCGCATAGTCCAAAGGCGCATCGGCGAAGGATTCGTAGGGCGCGGAGAGCTTCACCCAACAACGCCCGCTTTCGAGCAGGTCGAGCAGCAGTCTGAAGGCCGGGTGATCCGGCTCCACCGGCGGCGTGAAGCGGCCCAGATGGTCGATCACCAGGGGACAGGGCAAGGCCGCCAGGCGCGCGGCATGGTCGGGCAGTTCGCGGCCGTTCAGCTGAAGCTGGATGTGCCATCCCAGCGGCGCGATCTTGGCGGCCACATCCTCCAAGGCGTCCCAGGCCAGGGCGCCGCCGGGCAGCATATGAAACCGCGCGCCACGCCCACCGAGAGCATGAAGGCGCTGCAACTCCGCTTCGCTTGTATCCCGGTCCACCACGAAGACAGCGCGCGCGCTCTTCCCGAAGGCCTCAAGAGCTGCGATCTGACAGCTGTTGTCCAGACCGTAGGTCGTGGGCTGCACCACCACCACGCGCTCCAACCCCAGATGCGCCTGTAGCTTCCGGTAGTCCTCGATCCAGGCGTCATCCGGTGTGATCAGGGCCGAGGGCGCGGAGGGAAAGCGGGCGTTGTAGAAATGCATGTGGCAATCGCAGGCGCCGGCAGGCGCCCGCAGACGCGGCGGCTGGGCGGCCTCGTCGAGCGGACGGAACCCCATGGCCCTAACCGGCCGCCTTCAGGGGTGCGGAGATGCTGTGTCCGGCGGCGGTCAACTGCCGCGCGAGTTCGGCGATGTGGGTAGGCCCGATCTCGCAGCAACCGCCGATGATGCTGGCCCCTTCCTCCACCCAATCGAGCGCATGCCGGGCATAGCTGCCCGGCCCCAGGTCCTTGCGGGCCTCCAGCACCTCGACGGTGCCGCCTGGCTCCAGCGCCTCGACCGAGGTGAAGCCGTTGGCGTAGGCGCCCAGCGTCAGGCCGCAGCCTCTCAAGGTCTTCAGCGCGGTGGTCGTGGCCTCAGGCGTCGAGCAGTTGATCAGCAGCGCTTGCGCCCCCGCCTCCGCGGCGACCGTCGCCAGTTCCCCCAGGCTCTGACCGGATCGCGCACGGCTGCCGTCCGCGTCATCCACCGTCAGGGCGCACCACACCGGCCTGCCACTTTCATGCGCAGCCCCGACCGCGGCGCGCACTTCACGCGCCCGCGTCAGGGTTTCACAGAGAAACAGGTCCACGCCCGCATCCTGTGCGGCCACCATCCGGCGGTACTCCGCAAGACAGTCCTCGTAGCTGGGCACCACGTCCGACCGGTAGCTGGCGACCAGCGGCGGCAGGCACCCGGCGATGGCGACGTCGGGACGTCCGCTGCGCTGACGGGCCCGCAGCGCGGCGCAGACGGCCGCCTCCTGCATGGCCGAAAAGCTCTCGCCCGCACCTTCCAGGGTGAGGCGCGGCCCGGTGACCGCATAGCTGTTGAGGGTCACGACGCGCGCGCCCGCCTCGATGAACTCCAGATGGAGCTGCTCGACCAAGTCCGGCTCCTCAAGCAGCATCAGCGCCGACCAGAGCGGGGTCAGCGGCAGACTGCTGCGGCGCGTCAGCTCCTGGCCCATGCCGCCGTCCAGCAATTGGATTTCCATGGCGTCCTCCCGCCTCTTGTTCTTCTTCCTCGCCCGCTGTGCGGTGCGACGGGCGAGATGGAACCATTTGGAGAGGGCTAAATCCACGGAAAATGCGCCTTTTGGCTCTAGGAGGGGTCACCTCCTTCGTTCTAGAATTCTTAGGAATACGGTCTTTCAACAGGGATCAACAGGAGGACGCGAAGAGAATGCCCTACAGCCTTAACGACCTCGCCGCCGACATCCGGGCGGAACTCTCCAAGAAGCCGGTGGAGGACTGCGCGGAGGAACTCTGCGCCTTTGTCTCCAAAGCCCTCAAGGACAAGGATTTCGTCGCCAAACACCTGCCGGACCGCGCGGAGGGCGAAGCGCCCCGCGAAGTGCTTTACGAGGATCCCGATCTCGGCTTTTGCATCTGCGGCCATGTCTACAGCGGCGAGGCAATCGGCAACCCGCACGACCACGGACCGAGCTGGGCGATCTATGGGCAGGCCGAGGGCAGCACCGAGATGATCGACTGGAAGATCGTCAAGCCGGGCTCGGGCGACGAACCGGCCCTGGTCGAAAAGGCGCGCAGCTACACCCTCAAGCCCGGCGACGCCCACTTCTACAAGGTCGGTCACGTGCACTCGCCCAAGCGGGTCGCGCCGACCCGCCTGATCCGCATCGAAGGCAGCAACCTCGACCACATCCAACGGTCCAACATCAAGGCGGCCTGACGCGCCGAACCGCCCCGCTCCCGGTAGCTTTCACGGCCTGGGGCCCTAGACTCTTCTCTAGCCGTCCGATCCCGGATCCGGGTTCTCGCCGGACGCGCGCAGGATAAATGCAAGACTAAGGAAGCGACAGCGATGCTCTTCAAGATCGGGCAATCCCAGGTGCGGCTGGAGGACGACCGCCTGCTGCTGGGTCAGGGCCGCTATACCGCGGACCAGACAGCGGAAGGCGAAACCGCCATGGCCGTGCTGCGCTCTCCGGCGGCCAACGGCGCGATCAAGAGGCTGGAGACGTCCGAAGCGCGGCAGGCCCCAGGCGTGCTCGCGATCTACACAGCCGAGGACATAAAAGCGGCAGGCATGGGACGTTTCGAGCCCCGCTCCAAACCGCCCAAGCCGGACGGCAGCGACTTCTTCACACCGCCCTTCTATCCCTTGAGCAGCGATCGGGTGCGCTATGTCGGAGATCCGCTGGCCGTCGTGGTCGCGGAGACGCGCGAGGCCGCCGAGGACGCACTGGAGTTGATCGAGCTGGATATCGAGGACGAGGATGCGGTGGTGACGCCGGAGGCCGCCATCGCCGAGGGCGCGCCCGCGGTCTGGGACGAGGTGCCCGACAACCGCGCCTTCCGGGTCGAGCTCGGCGACCGGGAGGCGGCCGAGGCCGCCTTTGCCGCCGCGCCCCGCCGCCTGGAACAGCGCCTCGACATCTCCCGCGTCGCGGCGGCGGCGCTGGAGAACCGCAACGCCCTGGCGCTCTACGACGCAGCGGAGGAGAGCTACCTGCTCTACCTCGGCACCCAAGCGCCCCACCGCATCGCCGACGGCATGGCCGCGATCCTGGGCGTGCCGCGCGAGAAGATCCGGGTCGTCTCCGGCGACGTGGGCGGCGCCTTTGGCATCAAGAACGGCCCCTATCCCGAATACGCCCTCGCGCTCTTCGCCGCGCGCGAATTGGGCCGCCCGGTCCGCTGGACCTCCAGCCGCCTGGAGTCCTTCCTGGGCGACAACCACGCCCGCGAGCAGATCGCCACCGCCGCCATCGCCTACGACGAGGACGGGCGCTTCAAAGGCCTCAAGGTCAGCATCCTGGCGAACATCGGCGCCTATCTGGGCCAGACCGGCACCAACCCCATGGTCAACAACATCGGGACGGTGGTCGGCGTCTATAAGACCGGCCCGGTCTTCGTGGAGATCGAGGGCATCCATACCCACACGCAATCCATGGCCCCCTACCGGGGCGCCGGACGGCCGGAAGCCACCTACATCATCGAGCGGCTCTGCGATCTCGTCGCCCGCGACCTCGGCCTGGAGCTGCCAGAGGTACGCCGGCGCAACTTCATCCAGCCGGAGGAGATGCCCTATAAGACGCCGCTCACCTACAGCTATGACTCGGGTGACTTCCCGGCGGTCATGGAACAGGCCCTGAAAGAAGCGGACTGGGCCGGATTTTCCGCCAGACGCGAAGAGTCGGCGGCGCGCGGCAAGCTGAGGGGACTCGGCATCGCCAACCCCATCGAGATCGCCGGCGGGCCTATCGGAAGCCCGCAACCGGAGTTCGCCGCCCTCACCATCGACGAGACCGGCGGCGCCGACCTGCGGGTCGGGACCAGCGACACCGGCCAAGGTCACCGCACCACCTTCGCCCAACTGCTGGGCGAAACCCTGGGGATCGAGGTGGAGGACATCCGGTTCCGTGACGGCGACACCGGCGTCATCGAAAAGGGGACCGGCACCTTCGGTTCCAGAAGCGCAGCCGCCATCGGCGTCAGTCTGGGAAAGGTGGCCGAGCAGATCATCGCCGAAGCCAAGCCGGACGCCGCCGAAGAGCTGGAGGCGGCGGAGGCCGACATCGTCTTCGAAGAGGGGCGCTTCCTGATCGTCGGGACCGACCGGGGCCTGACGCTGCAAGAGCTGGCGCGCCAGCGCAAGCGCAGCTACTCGGCCGAATCCTTCGACAGCACGCAGAACTGCAGCTTTCCCAACGGCTGCCACATCTGCGAGGTAGAGCTCGACCCGGAAACCGGCGGCCTGGAGGTGCTCAGCTATCTGGTCGCAGACGACGTGGGCCGCGTCCTCAACCCCCTGCTCATGGCCGGGCAGATCCAGGGCGGCGTCGCCCAGGGCTTGGGCCAGGCACTGTTGGAGCAGCTGGTCTACGAGGAAGGCTCCGGGCAGCTCCTGACCGCCTCCTTCATGGACTACGCCATGCCGCGCGCCAGCGACCTGCCCGCGCTCAGGGTGCTGAGCCACCCGGTGCCGACGCCGACCAACCCTCTGGGGGTCAAGGGAGCCGGGGAAGCGGGTGTCGTGGGTTCGCTGCCCGCCGTGATCAGCGCCGTCTCCGACGCTCTTTCACAAAAGGGGGTCCACCATATCGACATGCCTGCCACGCCCGAACGCATCTGGCGCGCCCTCCGGGGTTCGGTGTAATCAAGGCGCATGTCTGAAACAGAAGACCAGCAAGAGGACAGCCAAACGCCCGCGCAACAGGACCGCGCCCGCATCCTCGGCAAGATGGCCCTGGCGTTGGTCATTGGCACAATCGGCGGCGTCGTTTTCAACTGGCTGACCATGCCGCTGCCCTGGATGCTGGGGGCCATGGCCTTCAACACCGTCGCCGCCGTCCTGAAGGCGCCGATCCTGCCCGCCTTGAAGGTGCGGCCCTACGTGATCACCGTCCTGGGGGTAATGCTGGGCTCCGGCTTCACGCCCCAGATTCTCGACCATCTGGACGCCTGGGCGCTCTCCCTTTCCTTCCTTGGGCTCTACCTTCTGGCGGCCGGCCTGATCGTGGTGCCCTACTACCGGAAGGTGGGCGGCTTCGATTCGGTGACCGCCTACTTCGCCGGCATGCCCGGCGGCCTCAACGAGATGCTGCTGATCGGCAAGGACATGGGCGGCGACGACCGCAAGATCGCGCTCGCGCACGCCAGCCGCATCTTTGTGGTGGTCTGCATGGTGGCCCTCTACTTCAGGGTCTTCGCGGGCTATGACCTGGGCGACCGCAGCCAGTTCGGCGTTCCCTTCTCCGAGATCCCGGGGATGGAGCTCGCGATCCTCGCCGCCTGCGCCATCGTCGGATTCTTCCTTGGCAAGCTGCTGCGCCTGCCCGCTCCTCACCTGCTGGGGCCCATGCTGGTGAGCGCGATCGTTCACCTGACGAATCTCGCCCACGCGCCGCCGCCGCAGGAACTGGTCATGGTGGCGCAGATTTTCTTGGGATCGGTGATCGGCTGCCGCTTCCTTGGAAGCGCGGCCTCGACGGTCGGCCGGGCGCTGCTTTTGAGCCTCGGAGCCTCCGTCCTGATGCTGGCGATCACGGCCTTCTTCGCGCTCGCCTTCCATCAGCTTTTCCAGCAGAGCATCGCGCAGGTGCTGCTCGCCTACTCGCCCGGCGGTCTGGCGGAGATGAGCCTGGTGGCGCTCGCCATGAACGCCGAGGTCGCCTATGTGGCGAGCCACCATGTCGTCAGGATCCTGCTCGTGATCCTGTTCGCGCCGATGGTCTTCGCCTTGCTTCGGCGGCGCGGCGGCTCGTGACTCTCAGGTAAGACAGATCGCGGCGGCCAGAGCGCGGCCGCTGTCGTAGGCCGCCTCCGCATCCGCCCCGAGACACCAGTCGCCGCAGACCCCGAGCCCGAGTTCCGCGTTGAAGAGGAAGGGCTCGCCCAGGGGCCTCTCCGTGAAACCGTAGCGCCAGCGGTGCCCGGCCAGGTGCGCCGGTTTTCGCGGCGCGACCTCCGCAGCCTCGAAGAACGCCGCCAGCAGTCGCTCCGCGGCCTCCGGCTTCTCAAGCTCGAGATGCTCGCGGCTCCAATCCTCGCGCGCCTGAAGAACCCAGCAGTCGAGCCCGCCGCCGCGCCCGGGCTTCGCGCTGTCGTGGATCGCGCTTGCCAGCGGTCCGGCGGTAAAGCGTAGCAGAGGGTCCTTGAGGGACAGCGGCTCGGAGAACGCCGCCAGCGCCGCCCAGCAGGGCCGCATGGCGGCCTTCGCCACCGCCGACGCCATGCCCGGCCAGGGCTGGAGCAGCGCTTCGGCCTGGGGCTGCGGGATCGCCAGCACCAGACGCCGGTAGCGGCCGTCAAGGTCACCGGTCGAGGTCTGAAGCCGCCAGCCCTCCGGGTCCTTCGAGAGACCGGTGATCTCAACGGAGTTCGAGATATCCAGGCCCTCCGCCAGGGGCCGGACCAGCGCGCTCATGCGGGGATCGCCGACCCAGCCGCCACCCTCAGGCCAGGCGCAGGCGCTGGGGTTGCTCTCCAGGAAGGCGCCAAAGGCGGCGCGCTCCGCCGTCAGGGTCGCAGCGCCGTGGTCGAACTGCCCGCCGTCGATCCGCCGCGTGGCGAGCCGCCCGCCGAGCCCGCGCCCCTTGTCGAAAACCTCGACCCGGAGGCCGGCATCGGCCAATGCCCGGGCGCAGGTGAGGCCCGCGAGGCCCGCGCCGATCACGGCAAGGCTGTTCTCATCCGACATCGAATGGCTCCCCTAGTCACGGAACGGGCGGCGATTGCGGGCCGCCCCATCAGGAGGCAGCTAGGGCCGCCATCGAGAATGACCAGGGCAAAAAGGCCAGGGGGCCTCAGACCACCTCTACGGCGATATCACCGATGCCGTCGATGTGGCCGTGCAGCTTGTCGCCCCGCTCCACCGCGCCGACGCCCGACGGCGTCCCGGTGAAGATCAGGTCGCCCGGCTGCAACTCGAAGAGCCCGGAGAGGTAAGAGACCACCTCGGGCACCTTCCAGATCAACTGGTTGAGGTCGCCGGTCTGGCGCCGCTCGCCATTGATGTCCAGCCAGATGGCCCCCTCCGTCGGGTGGCCGATGTCCTCGGCAGCGACCAGCTCTCCGCAAGGCGCGGACTGCTCGAAGGCCTTGCCGACCTCCCAGGGGCGGCCGGCCTTCTTGGCCTCGCCCTGCAGGTCGCGGCGGGTCATGTCGAGCCCGGCGGCATAGCCGTAGACATGATCCAGGGCGCTCTCCACCGGGATGTCCTTGCCGCCCTTATGCAGCGCGATCACAAGCTCCATCTCGTGGTGCACGTCGTTCGATGCGGGCGGATAGGGAAACTTGCCGCCGCCGACCAAGAGGTTGTCCGGATTCTTCTGAAAGAAGAACGGCGGCTCCTTGTCCGGGTCACCTCCCATCTCCACCGCGTGCGCTGCGTAGTTGCGGCCCACGCAATAGATGCGGTGGATCGGGAAGAGGCTGTCCTTGCCGCGGATCGGCAGGGCCGGCACGGCCGGCGGGCTGAAAAGATAGCTCATGGTTCTAGGATGCTCCCTGGCTGGCTTAGGGTCTGGCTGGCTTTGGGCTTGGCTGGCGAGGCCATGAAACAGCTCCGACGACCCGGCAGGCCCTCAGAACCGATTTGAAACCAATTCCATATTGGTATTATGATCAGAGAAGATTGGTCAAGCGATTGGTCTTGATTTCGAGGGGTTCACCGGTTCATGGACGAAGGTCAAGGCGCTCTCACCCAGCTTCGCGCCTTTCTTGCACAGCACGACTTGAAGCGCGACACCAAGCTGCCGCCTGAGCGCGAGCTCTGCGAGACGCAGGGCGTGTCACGCGCCGAACTGCGCAAGGCCCTGGCCGTCCTCGAGCAGGAAAAGATGGTCTGGCGGCATGTCGGCAAGGGGACCTTCATCGGTGCGCGCCCGCAGAGCGAACTCGCCAAGATCTCGGAAGTCGCACAGCACAGCAATCCGGCGCAGGTCATGCGCGCGCGCCTGCTGATCGAGCCGGAGATCGCAGCCGAGGCCGCGCTGCACGCGACCTCCGGCGATCTCTTAGAGATGCGCGTCTGTTTGGAGCGCTCGCGCGAGACCAAAAGCTGGCGCCAATACGAGACCTGGGACAACCGCCTGCATCGGACCATCGCCGAGGCGACCCACAACACCCTGCTCGTGGCCCTGTTCGATCACCTGAACGCGGTGCGGCGGGCGGTCGTCTGGGGACGGCTGCGCGAGGGGCCCTCCTCGCCTCCGGCGAACCATCACTCCTTCGACGAGCACGACGCCATCGTCTCCGCCATCGAGGAGCGCGACAGCGCCTCCGCGCAGACCCTGATGCGCAAGCATCTGACGAAAGTGGAGAGCGGCCTGTTGGAGCGGCGGGACGAACCGAGGACCGCCGCGCTGCGGTGAAGAAAAGACCCTCCTCCCGAAAACCGGGAGGAGCAACAAAGAAGCTAGAGAAAAAACATCAACCTCAAGGGAGGATAAGACCATGAAGCATTTGCTTAAAAAAATCGCCGGGAGTCTCTTCGCAGTCCTGCTGGTTGCGGGCGTGACCCTCGGCCAGGCGAAGGCCGACACGATCCGGATCGCCTTGGCGGAAACGCCTTCGGACGAACTCGCAGCCTTCTTCGTCGCGCTGGAGCGCGCCAAGGCGAACGGGCTGGACTATGAGTGGACGGCCTTCTCCGACGAGGAACTCGCCATCCAGGCGGTCCTGAGCGGCCAGATGGACATCGGCTTCGGCACGCCCTATGCGGCCATGCAGAAATCAAAGGCCCCGATCCGTATCGTGTTCCAGCTCTCCAAGCTGAAGTTCTTCCCGGTCACCTCCAAGAAGTACAGCAAGCTCGAGGATCTGGACGGCGAGCCGATCATGCTGCACTCGCGCGGCGGCGGCACCGATTCCATCGCGAACGTGATCGAAGACCGCCTGGGCATCAAGTTTGGGGAGCGCTCCTACGTGCCCGGGTCGGCCAACCGCATCGTGGCGCTGATCGCCGGCCAGACCGACGCGACCATCGTCGACCTCTCCAACAAGAACAAGCTGATGAAGCAGGAAGGCGACAAGTTCAACGTGTTGCCGATGTTCGAGGTCGACGCCAGCGACGAGGCGCTCTTCGCCAACCTCGACTGGATCAAGGAGAACGAGGCGCAGGTGGACATCTTCGTCAAGGCCCTGCTCAGCACCTGGCAGGACATGAACGAAGACCCGACGATCATCGCCCGGGAGACCAATCCCGACGGCCCGATCGGCCAGCTGCCCAAGGAGATCCTGGACGGCCTGGACGGCTTCTATAAGGACGCCGTGGAGGGTGGCCTCTACGACCCGAACGGCGGCGGCCGCAAGGCGGCCATGGCCGATATCGAGTGGTATTCGGCAGCCGGACAGCTGACCGGCGATCCGGCCGAACTGAATATCGAGGACTTCTGGTACCTGAAGCCCCTGGACGAAGCGGCCAAGTAAGCCCGCTTGGACGGCTGGCGGCCCCACCCTGTGGCCGCCGGCCGTTCCCTTTCGCTTCTTTTCAAGGCTAGGAAACCTGTCCCGATGCTCAAACGCTCGCTCGCCCTGAAACTGCTCTCCGCGGCCATCGTGTTCGGCGCGTGGGAGATCGCGGGGCGCATCCCGGTCAGCTATGCCTTTCCGACCTTCATAGAGTCCATGACCGCGCTGGTCGCCTTGACCTTCGACGGCTCGCTTTTCACCGCCTACGCGGAGACGCTGCGCCCTCTCGTGGTCGGGATCGCAATTTCAGCGGTCGTGGGCATCGGCGCGGGGCTCTGGATCGGCTTGTCGGCCAAGTTCGACTGGTTCTTCTCGCCGATCTTCATCGTGATGCAGGCAGCACCGCTGGCCGCCCTCATCCCGCTGCTGGTCATGGCCTATGGGATCGGGCTCACCTCCAAGGTCTCCGTGGTCTGCATCATGGCGATGCCGGTCATCGTGCTGAACACGGCGAGCGCCGTGCGCAACACCCCGACCTCGATCAAGGAGATGGGCCGCTCCTTCCTCGGCAGCGACAGCGACATCATTCTGAAGATCATCATTCCGGCCGCCTCGCCCATCATCTTCTCAGGTCTTCGGCTCGGCATCTCGGCGGGCTTCATCGGTGCGATCCTCTCCGAGCTCAAGATCACCCCGACCGGCGTCGGCGACATCATCACCTACAGCCGCTCCATTGCAGATTATCCCAGCATGTATGCGGCGATCTTCTCGATCATCCTGCTGGCCGTCCTGTTCTTGAACCTGCTTGAGAGGCTCGAGCGCTATCTCTTCAAAGGAAACGACCTTGGCTATATCTCCGACTAAAGAAAGCCCGGATGCCGGCGAGACGCTCTCGGTGGAGAGCGCGGTTTCAGCCCGGAACATCTCGAAGAACTACGGCGAGGTGGAAGCGCTCAAGAACCTCTCCCTGGAGTTTCCGCGCGGGCAGCTCACCTCGCTGCTCGGTCCCTCGGGTTGCGGCAAGACCACGCTTCTCAAGATCATCGCCGGACTGCTGCAACCCGACAGCGGCGAGGTCGAGGTCAGCGGCAAGCTGGTTACCGGGCCCGGTCCCGACCGCGCCTTCGTGTTCCAGGATTTCGCTCTGCTGCCCTGGGCCAGCGTGATGCGCAACGTGGCTTTCGGCCTCGAGCTGCGCGGCATCGCGAAGTCAGAGCGCGAAGCGATCGCCGAGAAGTACATCCGCCATGTCGGCCTCGCGGGCTTCGAGGAGAGCTTCCCCCACGAACTGTCCGGCGGCATGCGCCAGCGCGTCGGCCTCGCGCGCGCGCTCTCGGTCGACGCTCAGGTGCTCTTGATGGACGAACCCTTCTCCGCCGTGGACGAACAGACGCGGCGAAAGTTCCAGGAAGACCTATTGGAGCTGGTGCAGGAGGAGAACAAGACCTTCATCTTCGTGACCCACTCGATCGAGGAGGCGGTCTATGTCTCCGATCAGGTGGCGATCCTGCTGCCGCGCCCCAGCCGGGTGTCTGAGATAATCAGGCCCAGCGGATTCCGCCACAAGGACCGGGATGCGATCCGGCGCGATTCCGAGTATCTCGATATCGTCGACCGCATCTGGGCCTCGCTCAGAAGCTATGTTGAATAGGCGGCGAAGGGCATGAAGATCTTTGGATATCAACTCCCCGGGATGTCATCGCTGATCCTCTGGGGCCTGATCTGGGAGGCATTCGGGCAGTTGGACCTGACCTTCTTCATCCCGCCGCTCTCCGAGGTCATCGGGACGCTGTTCGAGATCATCGGCACCGATGCCTTCATCAAGGCCTTGAGCGAGACGGCCTATGCCTTCCTTGCAGGAGTCGCAGCGGCGATCCTGATCGGCGTGCCGGTCGGCGTGCTGATGGGCAAGAACCGGCTGCTGGACGAGATGCTGCTGCCCTGGGTCAACATCTTCTTGAGCGCGCCGCTTACCGCCCTGGTGCCGGTGCTGATGGTGTTGTTCGGCTTCGGCATGAAGTCGATCATCATCACGACCACGCTCTTCGCCATATGGATCATCATCCTGAACTCGCGCGCCGGACTGTTGCAGATAAACCGCTCGCTGGTCGAGATGGGCCGCTGTTTCGGCGCCTCGCCGCGCGACGCTTTCTTCAAGATATATATCTGGGCCGCCCTGCCCGAGATTCTGAGCGGCATCCGCATCGGCGTCATCCGGGCGGTCAAGGGCGTCATCATCGGCCAGTTGCTGATCTCGATCGTCGGTTTCGGCGCCTTGTTCGAGCTCTACTCCTCGAACTTCCTCATGGCGCACTTCTGGGCGGTCCTGATCGTGCTCTTCGGGCTCGCCTTCTCGATCTCGGAGTTCTTCGCCTACCTGGAGCGCCGGGTTTCCTACTATGCCGCCAAGCGCTGACGGACAGACCGGGGGCAGCCGGGCGTGAGCGAAGCCGGATTCCTCTCCGACCTCGCTTGGCTCCCCGCCGAGGTTGAGGTTTGGGCGGCCCTTGCGATGGTGGCGGCCAGCTTCGGCACCTCCTTCATCACGGCGGCTTTCGGGATTGGCGGCGGGATCATGCTGCTGGCCCTCCTGGCCGTGTTGCTGCCGCCGGTGGCGCTGATCCCGGTTCACGGCGTGGTTCAGGTCGGCTCCAACCTGGGGCGCACGCTCTTGATGCTGCGGCAGGTTCAAACGGCCATGATCCTGCCCTTCAGCTTCGGCTCCCTGCTGGGCGCCGCCCTCGGCGGTGTCCTCTTCATCCAGGTTCCGCCCTGGGTCGTGCAGTTCGCCATCGCGGCCTTCATCGTCTGGTCCGTGCTGGGCAAGCTGCCGGCCATCGGACGCCATCATGTCTTCGCGGGCGGCGCATTCTCGACCTTCCTGACCATGTTCTTCGGCGCCACCGGCACGTTCGTCGCGGCAATGGTCAGGACGCTGAAACTGCCGCCGCTGGAACACGTCGCAACCCATTCGGCCCTCATGACCATCCAGCACGGCCTGAAGATCATCATGTTCGGCTTTCTGGGCTTCGCCTTCGGGCCGTACCTTTTCCTGATGGCCGCCATGATCCTGTCAGGCTTCCTAGGCACCATGCTGGGCCGCCAGATCCTCGTGCACCTGGGTGAGCGCTACTTCAAGCCTGTCTTGAGCGCCATACTGCTGCTGCTCGCCGCCAGACTGGTCTGGAGCGCGCTTGAGAATGTCTTGGAGCAGCCCATCCTATGACCGACCCTTCGGCCCCTCCCCCTGGTAGGAGCGGACAGCGGAACTACATGGGTAGATACGGAAATCGAACACCAAAAGAAGGAGACGCCATTCATGCTAAGTCGCTTAGCCGCCCTCGCCTCCCTGCTCGCGCTTGCCACCCCGCTTGCCGCCGCCGCGCAGGACACCGTGAAGGTCACGCCGCTCGGCGGACAGGAAGGAGAGTTCTGTCTTCTCGACCGCGCCATGGTCTTCGAGGATCCGAACGGCACACGTCTTCTCTATGATGCCGGGCGCACGGTGGCGGGTCCCGAAGACCCGCGTCTTGGCAAGATCGACGTAGTTCTCGTCAGCCACGTACACGGCGACCATATCGGTGACAGCCGTACGTCGGCGGTGAACGCCGGGGCCTGCGGACAGCCGGACATGTCGGTCAGCGCGACGCCCCACTCGAGCTCGGTCGAGATCGCCGTCGCCAAGGACGCGACCATCGTCACCGGGTCCGAGATGCCGAGCTTCTTCGCCGGAAAGCTCAAGGCCGCCGGCGGCGACCCCAAGAAGTCCCTGTTGGCGCGCTTCGGCGCCAGCCAGACCATCGGCGGGGTCAAGATCACCACGGTGCCCGCCGTGCACTCGAACGGGCTGGCCCCGGGCTTCATCGGCGGCCCGATGGGCGAGCACATGGCCGAAGCCGGACTTACCGCCTATGTCGGCCCGCCGACCGGCTATGTCCTGACCTTCACCAACGGTCTCGTGGTCTACCTTTCCGGCGACACCGGCATCACCGCCGAGCAGGATCTCGTCGTGCGCGGGCATTACGGCGCGAAGCTCGCGGTCATGAACATCGGCGACACCTTCACCACCGGTCCGACCGAGGCGGCCTATGTGGTCAACGAACTGGTGAAGCCGGCCTCGGTCATCGCCTCTCACGCCAACGAGGAAGCGACCAAGGGCGGCGAGGTGATCGCGGGAACCCGCACCGAGGCCTTCATGAAGGCCAGCAACATGCCGGTCCATGTCCCCTTGAGCGGGCGCACCCTGTCGTTCGACGCCGGAGGAAACTGCGTTGAGGGCTGCTCCTGATCGCTTTTTTCGGGAACTCTGACGGAAAAGGAAAAGGCCGGGGCAATGCTCTGGCCTTTTTCATTGAGTTCCTTTTCCTGAGAGAACGCCTCTTTACTCCTCCAGGCCCAGAAGACGGCGGCCGTCTTCGGACAGGGTCCCGTCCCTCTCAATCATGCGCGACACGACAAGCGCCGTCGCGTAGCTCGATCCGATCGCGGTGAAGAACCTGGCAACGCGGGTCAACAGCGCGAGCGGCGAGGGAACATGCAGATGAAGCTTGCTGGCGAGTGCGGTCATGGCTCTTCTCCTCTTCTTTCTATGACCAAAAGATAAGCAGCGATGCTGCGGCGCACAATCCGCAGAAGCCTCTTGTCAGCCATGCTGTATACGCATGCATACGAAATGGGTGTGCATGCAGGCAAAGCCCTTCTAATCGAAGAAGGCGCCCAACTTTGTCGACAATTGTAGACACTTCAACGATGGTCGAAATTACGGGATTCGGGGCCGCTTGCTTATCCAGTTCGAGCAAACCCCTCCCGTTGCTCAATAATTAGGGCTTCATAAACAGAACTGTTTCGTCAACAATAGTTCGACTTGATTGACGCTTTCGAGGTTGGTCACGATGGACGACAGTTTGGCCAAATACGGCGAGGCCGGTTCGCTCAGCGGTCGCGTGCAAGCCGCGATCGAAGAGATGATCATGAGCGGTGAGTTGCGCGGCGGCGACCGCGTGAACGAGATCGCGCTGTCCGAGAAGTTCGGCACCAGCCGGGGCCCCTTGCGCGAAGCCTGCCGGGCTCTGGCGCAGGAGGGGCTGCTGGTCGCCATCCCCAATCGCGGCGTCTTCGTGCGGGAGTTGGGTCTCCGCGAAGCCTTGGAGGTCTATGACATCCGCTCCGCGCTCGACGAACTGATGGGGCGGCTGATCGCCGAACGCGCGAGCGACGCCCAAGTGGCCGAACTCAATTCCCTCGTCGAGCAAATGGACGAGGCGGCGGCGTCACGGGACCTGGAGCGTTACTACCCGACCAATCTAGAGTTCCACAACAAGCTGCTGTCCTACGCGCACAACCAGCGGCTGGAGCGGCTCTACCGCAGCCTGATCAAGGAACTGCACCTCTTCCGCCGCAAGGGGCTCCTGCAGCAGGGGTCCATGCGCATCTCGAATGAAGAGCACCGTCAGATCGTCCACGCCATCGCCGCGCGCGATCCCATCGCCGCCGGCGTCAACATGAAGAGCCACGTGATGGCGGCCAAACAACGTCTACTGGCGGCGGTGGAGGCCGAGCGGAGCGCCGAGGCGGCTGCAAGTCCCTTGAGGCAGGCCCGCAAGGGCAAAAGCAATCCCTAGTTCGCAGCGCCTACCTGTCCGGCGCCCTTAACGTCCCTTGAACTCAGGCGGGCGCTTTTCCATGAAGGCGCGGCGCCCTTCCTTGTAGTCTTCGCTGGCAAAGCAGGCGTCCACCAGCTCGTCGCAAAGCGCCAGGTCGCGGGCCTCGGCGTCCTTCAGGACCTCGTTCGAGATCAGCTTCATGGCCTTGACCGTGAGCGGCGCGTTGGCGGAGATCTTGCCGGCGTACTCAGTCACGAACGCCTCAAGCTCTTCTTCGCTCACCACCTTGGACACGAAGCCCACGCGGTAGGCCTCCTCGGCGTCGATCCGATCGGCGGTAAACATGAAGTGCTTGGCGGCGGCCGGACCGACCGCGTCGATCAAGCGCTTGATGGCGGCGAAGGGATAGCCCAGCGCGAGCTTCGCCGCCGGCATCGCGAACTTGGACTTGTCGGAGCAGAAGCGAAGGTCGCAAGCAGCCGCCAGATTGAGCCCGCCACCGATACAGTAGCCGTTGATCATGGCGATGGTCGGCTTGGGAAAGTACTGGATGCGCTCGTAGACCACCTTGATGCGGTCGTTGTAGTGCTTGACCGCCTCCATGGAGCCGCGCTCCTTCTCGAACTTCGAGATGTCGGCGCCGGAGACGAAGGACTTTCCGCCTGCCCCCGAAAGCACCACGACGCGGATATCCCCGTCCTTTTCGAAATCGTCCATGATGCGGTCGCAGGCGTCCCACATCTCCAGGGAAACGGCGTTGTGTTTCTCCGGATTGTTGAAGATCACATGCCCGATGGCCCCGTCCTTGCGGGACAGCATCTTGTCCGTCGTCTGCTCCATGATGGCTCTCGCTCTTTCGTCTTGGTGGTGAATGCCGCCCCGTCTTCAGGGCTCAGATGATTTGCCGCTCGCGCAGATCGGCGAGGCGCGCCGCATCGTACCCGAGTTCCTCCAGGATTTCGGAGGTGTGCTCGCCCTTCTCCGGGGGATGCTGAACGATCTTGCTGGGGGTCCCGGTCAGCACGACCGGCTGTCCGACAAGGCTGGTCCTGCCATAGGGGATCGTGTCCGCCTCTGTGGCGATCCCCAGATGCTGGACCTGCGGGTCGGCGAAGACCTCGTCGATCTTGTTGATCTCGCCGCTCGGGACTCCGGCTTCCAGCAGCATCTCGACCAGATCGACGCTCTTGTATGTCTTGGTGATGGCCTCGATCTCGTCGTTGAGCTGATCGCGATGCGCAAGGCGCGCGGCGTTGTCGAGATAGTCGGGGTTCTGGGTCCAATCCTCTTTGCCAAGGACCTTGCAGAGCCGCTTCCAGATGCCCTCGCCCGCCACCGCGATGTTGACCGAGCCGTCCTGGGTCTGGAAGACGCCGGTGGGAACGGAGGTGGGGTGATTGTTACCGGCCTGGTCCGCGACTTCGCCTTTGGTGAGCCAGCGCGCGGCCTGGAAATCCAACATGAAGATCTGCGACTGCAGCAGGGAGGTGTGAAGCCACTGGCCCTCCCCCGTCTTCTCGCGGCTGATCAGGGCCACCAGCACGCCGTGCGCGCAGAACAGCCCGGCCGTCAGGTCCGCGATGGGGATGCCCACGCGCATGGGGCCGCGCCCCGGCTCGCCGGTGATCGACATCAGCCCGCCCATGCCCTGGGCGATCTGGTCGAAACCGGGACGTTTGGCGTAGGGCCCGTCCTGACCGAAGCCGGAGATGCTGGCCATGATGATCTTGGGGTTGATCTTCTTCAGTTCCGGATAATCGATGCCCAGGCGCTGCTTGACGTCCGGACGGAAGTTCTCGATCACCACGTCGGCGTCCGCCACCAGCTTGCGGAAGATCTCCAGGCCCTCGGCCTCCTTCAGGTTGAGCGTCAGGCTGCGCTTGTTGCGCTGCAGGTTCTGGAAGTCCGGCGTATGGCGCGCGGCGCCGAGCGACCCGTCCGGCTCGATGCTTTCGGGCGGCTCGATCTTGACGACGTCCGCGCCCCAATCAGCCAGCTGGCGGGCGGCGGTGGGACCGGACCGCACCCGCGTGACGTCGAGCACGCGGATGTGCGACAGAGCATCGGATGCTGGTACGTGCGGCATGGTCCTATCGATCTCCCTGTTTGGTTTCCGCGCCTTCCGCTCTCCTTCTCGGTGGAAGCGGTTCGGCGTCTCTCCTTGCTATCAAGTCGCGAATTCTCGCAGGCCCGAGAGGTCCGGCTGCTCGAACAGGCCGCGGGCATAGCTCTCCAGAGCCTGGGCTTGGTCATCCGACCAGCCGCCAAATCGCGCGTTTTCATGGAACTTCTTGGCCATCTCCTCGTCGCTCAAGGGCTGGCGGCGGCCGCCCTTGAAGCAGGGCTGATTGGCCTCCAGCACCCTGCCGTCCTTCAGCGTCGCCTTCAGATCGCCAGTGTAGTTCTTGGGATACTCGTTCTCGGGATCGATCTCGTAGGAGACCTTCTCCGCCAGCGCCAGGATGTCGGCCTCTGCGATGCGCGCCTCGGTGAACTGCCCAAGACCCGCCGCCCCGTCCTTCAGGGTCACGGCGACGCAATAGGGAACGGAGAACTTCGCCCCATAGGGGGTCGAGGGCTTCGCCTTCTCGGCCTTCGGCTCCCAAAGCCGGTGGACCGTGCCCTCGCCGACCTGCGCGACGATGGACTCGATGGCGCCCAGATCGCCGATCTGTTCGCGCAGCGCGAGCGCGCAGTCCACGAAGGGTTGGGCCATGGTCCCACAGGCGTAGGGCTTGAAGGCGAGGTTCGATACCTCCCAGCGGCTGCCCCAGCCTTCCAGGAGATGGCTGAAGTCGCGCTCGATGGTCGGCACGGCAAAGGCGTGGAAAGCGCCGTGTTCGCCCTCGAACACGGAGCGCGGACCGACAAAGCCCGCCTCGGCCATGCGCGCGGCGCGCCAGCCCGCGCCGGCCGCCCAGCCGGGATGCATGCGCTTGGTCCAGGTGCCTTCGGCCAGGTACTCGATGATGCCCGAGGCCATGGAGCCCACGATGCCGAGCGCCGAAGCGGTCTGCTGCGGGGGCAGGCGCAGGGCCGTCGCCACGCCCGCCGCCGCGCCGAAGGCGCCGCAGACCGCTGTTGGGTGAAAGCCCTGGCGATGCATGGCCGTGGGCGCCACGAGCGCCAGACGGCAGACAAGCTCCGCGCCCACCGCCAAGCCGCGCAGGACATCCTCGCCGGAAAGCTTCTGGCGTTCTGCGGCGGCCAGCAGGGCCGGCACCACGACAGCGCCGACATGGACCGGCGTGCCCTCGAAGGTATCGTCGTAGTCCTCTCCGTGGACGGCCGTGCCGTTGACCAGCGCCGCCGTCATGACGTCGTAGCCGCCGGGGTGGCCTACCAGGGTGCAGGGGCCCTCGGCGTCCGCCGCCTTGATCACGGCCTGGACATAGGTCTCGTTGCGCGCGGCCACCATCAGCCCGAGAGAGTCATAGACGGTCCGCGCAAGGGCGGTGCGCACCTCCTGAGGCAGGTCGCCGGCCTTGAGCCCGGAGGCCCAGGCGGCAAGCGTTTCCGCCGCGAAGACCTTGTCCTGGATCATGGCAGGTAGCGCCCCCCGTTGACGTGATAGGTCTGGCCGGTCATGTAACCCGAATTGGGTCCGCAGAGCAGCGCGATGACGGCGGCCACCTCTTCCGGCTCGCCGCGCCGGCCGACCGGGGGAAAGGCCTGCTTGCCGGGATGGGCGGCGCGCTCGCCGGCGGCGCCGCCGCGCTCGGTCTCGATCTCCCCGGGCACCACGCAGTTGGCGGTGATGCCCCGATCGGCGTACTCAATCGCGAGCGCCTTGGAGAAGCCCACCATCGCCGCCTTGGTCGTCACCACATGGGCGCGCTTGGCGGCCCCCATGTGGCCGGAAAGACCGCCGATGTTGATGATCCGGCCCCAGCCGGCCTTCAGCATGTCGCCGATGGCCGCCCGGCTGGTCAGGAAGGCCGCGTCTTGATTGATCGCCATCACGGCCCGCCACTCCTCAAGGCTCATTTCCTCAAAAGGCACGGCCCTTCGAAGAGCGGCGTTGTTCACCAGGACGGCGACGCGTCCGAGCCCGCGAGCGGCCTCGACCAGCGCGTCGGCCGTCGCCGGTTCGGTCAGGTCGCCCAGCACGGCCGTCGCCCTGACGCCCGCCGCTTCCAGGAGACGCACGGTCTCCTCCAAGCCTTCCCGGTTGGAGCCGGAGTGAACGACCAGGTCAAAGCCAAGCCCGGAGAGTGCGAGAGCGCTCGCGCGGCCGATGTTTCGGGCCGCGCCCGTGACGATCGCCACGGGGTTGTCTCCGGCTTGGCTCATGACCTGACACCTCCCCCTTTCTTACGCAGGCTTCTTCTTGGCCGACCTGCGGTCCCTCAAGACGCCCCAGAGAGGCGTGGAGAGGCTGATCACCGTCAGGACGAAGAACAGGATCACGATCCAGCTCTCGAAGAAGCGGAAGAAGTTGTTGTCGTAGATGATCATGGCCTGAGAGAACTTCTCCTCGACCAGGGGTCCCAGGATGAGACCCATGACCAGCGGCGCGGGCGCAAAGCCGTGACGCAGCATGAAGAAGCCGACGATGCCCGAGATCAGCATGACCCAGACGTCGAACATGGACCCGCCGTAGGCATAGGCGCCGATCATCGAGAAGACCACCACCGCCGGCCACAGGAGCCGGTTGGGAATGAAGGTCACCATCGAGAAGAACTTCGCGCCCACCAGACCGATCACCAGGAAGCCGAGGTTGGCCACCAGCATCGCGCCGAAGATCGCGTAGATGAATTCCGGCGTCTCGTTGATCAGGTAGGGACCGGGGCGGAAGCCGTGCATGATCAGCGCGGCCAGGATCAGGGCCGTGGAGCCCGAGCCCGGAATGCCGAGCGCCAGGGTCGGAACCATGGCGCCGCCTGCGGCCGCGTTGTTGGCCGCTTCCGGACCGACGATGCCCTCGGGCGTGCCGGTGCCGAACTCCTCCTTCTTCTTGGACCAGCGCTTGGCTTCGTTGTAGCCCATGATGGCGGCGACCGTTGATCCCTCGGCGGGCAGGATGCCGATGAAGGTGCCGAGGCCGGAAGAACGCAGGATCGTGCCCTTCAACTCCTTCAGCTCCTTGAAGGTCGGCAGCTTCATGGCCGTCGCCTTGATCCGCTCGAAGGCGGTGTCCAGGGTCTGCGACTGGCTCAGCATCTCACCCAGCGCAAAGAGCCCGATCAGGACGGGCACGAAGTTGATGCCCTCCTGAAGCTCAGAGAAGTCGAAGGTGAAGCGCTCGACGCCGGTCGTCAGGTGGACGCCGATGGTGCCCAACAGCACACCGAAGGCCCCTGAAATCAGGTTGCGCAGCGAGGACTTGCCGCTCATGGAGGCCAGCATGGAGAGCGCGAAGATCGCCAGCGCGAAGTACTCGGGCGGACGGAACTCCAACGCCACCTTGGCCAGCAGCGGTGCGGCGAAAATGAAGATGATGAGGCTGATGACGCCACCCACCACCGAGGAGACGGTGGCGAGGCCCAGGGCCCGGCCGGGTTCGCCCTTCTTGGCCATGGGATAGCCGTCCAGCGCCGTGGCGGCCGCTGGTGGGGCGCCGGGCGCATTGATCAGGATGGCGGTGATCGATCCGCCGAAGGTTCCCGCGCAGTACAGCGCCGCCATCATCGCGATGGCCGGGATCGGCTCCAGTTGGATCGTGAAGGGAATCAAGAGTGCGATCGCCATGGGCGAAGACAGCCCCGGCAGAGCGCCAACCAGCACGCCGATCAGGACGCCGCCCAGGATCAGCATGATATTGAAGGGGTCAAAGAGAAGCCCCAGACCTACTAGGATCGGTTCCATCTGGGACTCCCTTAGGTCAAAGCTCGAAGACTGATGTTCAGAACGCCGGGCGCGAAGAATACCTTCAGCACCAGCTCGAACAGCGCAGCCACACAAACCGGGAAGATGATCGCGAAAGGCAACACGACCCGCAGCCTCCGCTCGCCCCACAGCATCGGAATGAACAGACAGACCGAAACCAGGGTCAAAAGGGTACCCAGCACCTCAGATGTGGCCAGGATTACCGTCAGGACGATGATGGTCGCCCAGGTGATCCATTTCACCGTGTCGCTGCGGTCCTTGTCGATGTTCTTGCCCTTGCGCTTCAAAAGGATGTGCTCGAAGGGCATCACGAGAGCCAGGGCCGCGATAAAGATCAGCAGCATCCGCGGAAACATGGTCGGCGGAATGTTCTGACTGAAGAGGGCCGATACGCGGTCGAACTGGGTGGTTTCGTAGAACAGGAATCCCACGAAGGCCAGGATCAGGAGCGCAACGACCGTGTCGACCGGATGGAGGAGGCGCACGATCCCATTGCTGGATCGCGCGCCCTCCATGCCTCCGGCCCCACCGGGCTGTTCGGACATTGAGGTCCTCCTTAGAGGCGGAGACTTCCGTCTTGGGTTACTGGTCCATCAGGCCGAGATCTTTGAGGGCCTTGGCGGCCTTCGCGTACTCTTCCTTCAGGTGCTTGTCCCACACTTCCGTGCCGGCGACGGAAGTCTCCGGCTTCAGACCGGCGCTCGCCAGATAGTTGGCGAAGGTGTCGTGCTTCATGGCCTTGACCATCGCCTCGGACAGCAGATCGATGATCGGCTGCGGGGTGGAAGCCAGAACAGCGTAACCACGGGTCGTAGAGGTCTTGGCCTCATAGCCGAGCTCGTAGGTCGAGGGCACGTTCGGATAGTCGTCCAGACGCTCTTCGGCCATCACGGCCAGCGCCTTGAAGCTGCCGTCATCGACCTGGTTGCCCGCCTCGGAGACGTTCGGAACGGTGCCGTCGATGGCGCCGGACAGCAGGGCCTGGACCATCTGCGCGCCGGAGCCGAAGGGCACGACCTTGAACTGCAAGCCGGACAGCTCGGCGAACTGGGCAAGACCGATGTGCTCGGTGCCGCCGATCTGCGCCACGCCGAAGTTGAGCGGGGTCTCCTTGGACTTGGCGATCATCTCTTCGAGCGTGTTCATGTCGCTGTCGCCACGCACGACGATGAAGGTGGGATCGTCCATCGCGCGGGCAACGCCGGTGATGTCTTCGATCTTCATGTCGGACTGGCCGCGGGCCATGGTGTAGAGGTGCGACTGGGTCAGCGCCATGATGGTGCAGCCGTCGGCGGGCTTGCTCAGCACGTAATTCTGAGCCTTCGCGCCGGAGCCGCCGCGCTGAGCCACCACCGCCATATCGCGGTCGAGCTCGCGGCGGGTGCGGATCATCATCATGCGGGCGGTGGTGTCGGTGCCGCCGCCGTAGCTGGAGTGGATCACAACCTCGATGTTGCAATCAGGCAGTTCCTGGGCTTTGGCGTCGCCCGAAAAAGCGAGGAGCGCGCCGGCCGCAGCCAGCATCATGCCCCCACCGAGGTTCTTAAGAGTGCGGTTCATATTTTCCTCCCATAAACTCGTTCTCTGTTACCGACCATTCGGCGGGCCGGAAGACTGCTCTGTCGAGAAATTGGACACCCCAAAAGGCAGCCGGTCCGGCAGAGATCCTTAGGATGGGCGACCAAGGCGCAAATTGTCAACAAAATGACGCGGATTTTTCGAATGGCAGCCAGGGGACCTGGGGAAAACTCTGGGAAATCCGCATATTTCCTGCTAATTGAGTAAAAAATCCACGGTGCCTCGCTCTATTATTGTAGACAGTCCACGACGTTGAGGCTCCGCCAGCCAGGAAGGGAGGGACTCCATGCCGGGACCCGGCAAATCCTTGAAGACTCTGATGGCCGCCAAGGCGCCTTTGGTCGCACCGGGCGTGTTCGACGGCCTCTCCGCCGGCATGGTGAGCCGCGCCGGATTCGAAGCCGTCTACGCCAGCGGCGGCGCAATCGCCCGCTCCATGGGCCTGCCCGACCTGGGCTTGGTCAATATGGCCGAGATGGCCCAGCGTCTCGGCCAGATCGTGGAGGCCTCCGGCCTGCCCGTCCTGGCGGACGGCGACACCGGGCACGGCACTTCGCTTCACGTGCGCCGCACGGTACGCAGCTTCGAAGCCGCCGGCATCGCGGGCCTCCACCTCGAAGACCAGGGATTCCCAAAGCGCTGCGGCCATCTGGCCGGGAAGTCGCTGGTTTCCACGGGAGAAATGACCGACAAGCTGAAGGCGGCGACCGACGCGCGCCGTGATGACGATTTCCTGATCGCCGCGCGCAGCGACGCCATCGCGGTCGAGGGGTTCGAGGCCGCGCTGGAGCGCGTGCAGGCCTACAAGGAAGCCGGTGCGGACATTCTCTTCGTTGAGGCGCCCGAGACCCCGGAGCAGATCGCGGCGATACCGCAGCGTCTGGAAGGGCCCTTGATGATCAATATGTTCAAGGGCGGGCGCACGCCCTTCACCCCGGTCGAGCGCCTGGGCGAGCTTGGCTTCTCCCTTGTCATCATCCCCTCCGACCTGCAACGGGCTGTGATCCAGACGATGTCGGATGTTTTGCAGGCGATCCGGCGCGACGGCGACTCCGGCGCGCTCTCCGACCGGCTCTGCCCCCTGCCCGAGCGGGACGTGGTGGTCGATCAGGACGACTGGCTGGCGTTCGCCGAGCGCTTCGGCGGCTAAGCAACCAAGGAGATCTATTGAAGCATGCGGTATCTTAGCGAAGCGGAAGTCATGGCCCTGGCCGAAGAAGACCTGGACGGGGCCTTCGAGGCTTGCGAACTGGCTTATCGCTACTACGGCGACCAGCGCGACGTCCTTTCCCACCCCTCCTCCGCCTTTACGACGCTGCCGCGCGAGAAGCCGGCCAAGTGCCGGCTGAAGGGCGCGCACCTTAAGACCATGGGCGTGGCCGGCGCCCGCCTTGCGACTCCCGGCTACTACTATTGCTGGCTGACCGACTTCGAAGGGGGACAGCCCATCGCGCTGGTCGGCGAGGACTGGCTGCACCGCCGCCGCACCGCCGCCACCGGCGGCCTGGCCGCCAGATGGCTTGCCGCCCCCGGCGCCAGGACCGCCGCCTTGATCGGCACGGGCAAGATCGGGCGGGAGTTCGTGCGCACCCTGACCCACGCGCTGCCCTTCGAGGAGCTGCGGATCGCCTCGCGCTCACTCGAGAACGCCGAGGCGCTGGCAGAGTCCTTCGGCGGCAAGGTGAAGGATACGGTCCTGACCCCCTGCTCCATCGAGAAAGCCGTGAAGGGCGCGGACGTGGTCGCCACCATCACGCAGGCGAAAGAGCCCTTCATCCCGGCCGGCTGGCTGAAGAAGGGCGCCTTGCTGCTCTCCATGGGCGGGGTGCCGGAGGTGTCCTTCGAGGTGCTGGGAGAGGCCGACCGTCTGATCGTCGACGACACCGACTACGCGCTCGCACAGGGCGATCTCCATCACTGGGTGAAGTCGGGGGCCATTTCCAGGGAAGACCTGCTCGCCCGCGTCGACGCCGACATCGGTGAGGTCGCCGTCGGCGCGAAACCCGGCCGCAGCCATGACGAGGAGACCATCATCGCCGTGATCCAGGGCATGGCGGTCTGCGACCTCGCCATGGCCAAGCAGGTGCTGGACCGTGCCGAGGCCCAGGGGATCGGCCAAACCATCACGCTTTAGGCGTGACCGCGCATCAGGCGACGATCGCCTCGTCCCCCTTGATCTGGGTGCGGTGCATGATGCGGCGCACGTCGGGGTCGAAGCCGTCCCGGCGGTGCAGGACCCAGAGGTTCTGCCACATCAGGACGTCGCCCTTCTGCCATTGGTGCGACCAGGCGTATTTCGGGTCGGTCGCATGCTCCCAGAGTGCATCCAGGAGCTTGTCGCTCTCCTCCTGCTCCATCCCGATGATGTAGGCATGCGGGCGGCGGCCAAGGAAGAGCGCACGCCGGCCCGTGGCCTTGTCGTAGCGCACCAGCGGGTGATGGGCGCCCGGCGTCTTGCGCGGGTCGGAGACCTCCTCGTAGCCCTTGCGCAGCATGCCGGCCGAATTGTGGGCAGCGTCGTGGATCGCCTCCTTGCCCTCGATCGCCTTTTTCAGGTCTTCGGGCAGGTCCGCGTAGGCTTCGACCATGTTGGCGAAGTAGGTGTCGCCCTGGCCCACCGGCACCTCCAGCGCATGCAGGATGGCGGCCTTGGGCGGCAGATCGACATAGGTCATGTCGGCGTGCCAGACGGCCTCGCCCGCGCCCAGGTTGCCGATCGGCCGACCCTGGTCGTCCTTCACGTTGGAGATGACGTTGATCTCCGGGTACTCGGGCAGAAAGGTGGTGCCGTAGGGATTGGGGCCCGGCGGGTCCAACTCCCCGAAGTTGCGGCTGAAGGCCAGAAGCTCAGGGTCGCTCAGGTCCTGTCCGCGAAAGGTCAGCACCAGGTGCTTGTCCCAGGCCGCGCGCAGTTGCTCGGCTTCTCCGGCGCTCAGTGGCTCGGAAAGGTTGAGGCCTTTGATCTCGGCGCCCAGAGCGGCCCCTGTTGGAATGATCTCCATGGCTGTTCCTCCTTCTTCAAGTCTTGGCATTGTTCTTGATGAGTCATGTGAGGCTTACGGCTGGCTTTGCAAAGCGCTCGCTCGCCAGCCTGCGCTCGGCCAGGCGTTTCCTGTCCATCTGCGGCCACCAGCCGGCGGGCAGAATAATCTCTCCCGCCTCGAACGGCAGCGGTTCGGCCAGCAGGCGGGCCTCGGGCCGGATCTTCACGAAGCCGTTGAACTCCCCGGCGTTCTCCAACAGGCCGTCCGAGGCGCGGGCCTCCATCCAGCAGTTGATCTCAGCGCCCAGACCGTCCCCCAGCACCGCGCCCAGGCCGTTGTCCCTGGTGCGCTTCAGGGCGGCCTGGAGGGCTTCGAGAGAGCCGAAGCGCTTCAGCTTCACCTTGCAGAGACCCACCCCTTCAATGCCGCCTGCCCGGTCGATGTCGGCCAGCGCGCAGATCGGCTCGTCCAGCATCAAGGGCACGTTCGAGACGGCGGCGACGGCGGCGTTCGCATCCCAGTCCTCCGCCGCGCAGGGCTGCTCGAAGAGCTCGACCCCTTCCGGCGCGATGGCGGAGGCGAAGCGGCACCCTTGCTCGCGTGAATAACCCCGGTTGGCGTCCACGCGAAGCGTGGCCCGGCCGGCGACGCACTGCTGGATCCAGGCGAAGCGCTCGATGTCCGCCTCCACGTCCTTGCCGACCTTGATCTTGAAGGTTCGGAAGCCCTCGGCCAGACGCCGCTCGACCTCCTCGGCGATGCCCTCGCGGTCGGAGGCGTTGAAGGCGGTCAGCAGGCGAAAGCGCCGCTCCTGACGGTTCTCCAGGCAGGCCGCGCCCTCCAGCATCTCGATCGCGGTGACCAAGGTGGTGGCCGCGACCTTGCTCTCCTCGGCGCGGGCCAGGACCTTGGACTTGGCCTCGCTGGGCGAGAGCCCCAGCAGGGCTTCGCAGAGGTCGCGCAGGAAGTCCCAGCCACCCTCGCGGGTCTCGGCGCTTGAACCGGGTGAGATATGCTGCTCGCCCCAACCGCTCCGCCCCTCGGAATCGCGCAGCTCGATCAGAAAGGGCTCGAAGCTCTCGAAGGTGCGGTAGGAGAGCTTGTAGGGTGTGATCAGCGGCAGCTCGACCCTGGTCAGCGTGATCTCGGCGAGTGTCGTCATGGCTGTGTCGTCATGGCTGTGTCGTCATGGTTGCGGCGCTCACGCCTCCTTGGGGGCGAGCCAGGGCAGGCGCTGGCGGTGCCTTGTCTCGAAAGCCTCCACCTCGTCGGCGAACTCCAGCGAGAGGTCGATCTCGTTCAGCCCGTTGACGAGGCAGTGCTTCTGGAAGGAGTCCGCCTGGAAGGAGAGCGTCTCGCCCGAGGGCTTGGTGATGGTCTCGGACTCGAGGTCGACCGTCAGGCTCGGATCGTTTGCCTTTTCCAGCTCACGACGCAGGTCGGCCACCGTCTCCGCGGGCAGGCGGATGGTCAGGAGGCCGTTCTTCATGCAGTTCGCAGCGAAGATATCGCCGAAGCTGGGCGCGATGACCACGCGCACCCCCGACTCCTCAAGCGTGTAGACGGCACCCTCACGCGACGACCCGCAGCCGAAGTTCTCGTTGCCGACGATGATCGCGGCATCCTTGAAGCGCGGCTGGTTGAGCGGGAAGTCATCCCTCAGCTCGCCGTCATCGTCGCGCCGGACATCGTGGAAGGTGAACTGCGCATAGCCGACCGAGCGCGGCTTCTTGATGAAGCGCGCGGGGAAGATCTGATCGGTGTTGACGTTCATCAGATCGAGAGGCGCTGCCGTGCCGGTGACCTTCTTGAAGGGTTCCATGGTCTCAGCCCTCCCCCATCAGTTCGCGGACATCGCAGAGCCCGCCGGTGACCGCGGCGGCGGCGGCCATGGCCGGGCTCACCAGATGGGTGCGCCCGCCGCGGCCCTGCCGCCCCTCGAAGTTGCGGTTGGAGGTGGAGGCGCAGCGCTCGCCGGGCTTCAACTGGTCGCCGTTGATGCCGACGCACATGGAGCAGCCCGGCTCTCGCCACTCGAAACCGGCGGCCAGGAAAATCTCATGAAGGCCCTCCTCCTCCGCCTGCTTCTTGATGAGCCCGGAGCCTGGGACCACCATGGTCGGAACCTTCGCCGACTTGCCCTTGGCCACGGCGGCGGCGGCCCGCAGGTCTTCGATGCGGCTGTTGGTGCAGGATCCGATGAAGACCCGGTCAACCGCGATCTTGCGCAGTTCCTGGCCCGGCTCCAGATCCATGTACTTGAGCGCCTTTTCCATGCGCTGCCGGCGCTGCGGATCGCTCTCGGAGGCCGGATCGGGGATGCGCTGGGTGACCGGCGCCACCTGGTCCGGGCTGGTGCCCCAGGTCACCATCGGGGCGATCTCCTCCGCCGAGATGGTGACGTGACGATCGTAGCGTGCAGCGGGATCGCTCTTGAGGCTCTTCCAATGGGCGAGCGCAGCGTCCCAGTGCTCTTCGCCCGGCGCGTAGGGGCGGCCCTTGATGTAGTCGAAGACCTTCTGGTCCGGCGAGACCAGACCGGCCCGCGCGCCCGCCTCGATCGACATGTTGCAGACGGTCATGCGCTGCTCCACCGACAGCTCTTCGATGCCGCGCCCGGCGTATTCGATCACATGGCCGACCGCGCCGCCGGCCGTGATCTTGCCGATGATGGCCAGGATCAAGTCCTTGGAGGTGGTTCCCGACGGTATGGGATCGACCACCTCGACCTTCATGGTCTTGGGACGGCTGCGCCAGAGGCCCTGGACCGCAAGAACATGCGCCACTTCCGAGGAGCCCACGCCAAATGCATAGGCGCCCAGCGCGCCGTGGGTGGAGGTATGGGAATCCGCGCCCGCGATCACCAGACCTGGCTGGGTTATGCCCTGCTCCGGCCCGACGATATGCAGGATGCCTTGGCGGATATCGCCCATGCCGAAGAGCTCGATATCGTAGTCGCGGGAATCCCGCTCAATGATCTCGACCATGTTGCGGATCTCCGGATCCTCGATGGAATCGAGGCCGCGAGAACGGTCCGTCGTCGGCACGTAGTGATCCGAAAAGGCAAAGGCCTGGCCTGGATTGCGGACCTTGCGGCCCTCCCGCCGGATCTTGTCGAAGGCGTGGAAAGAGTTCTCCTGCAACAGCAGACGGTCGATGTAGATCAGGCTTTCGCCGTCGTCGCGCTCGGCCACGACGTGCTGCTCCCAGATCTTATCGAAGATGGTCTTCGCGTCCTCAGCGTTCATCCCTATGGGCTCCAAGCTTCTATTCTTCAGGCTGTACCGGGCTTGTCAGCGATGGGATTGTAGACAATTCAAGCGATCATTGAAACCACCCTCGCGCATGGCTGCCATGATCGGGGGTCCTTTTCCCTATTCGTTGTAAGCTAAATCCACAGTGCCGCTTTCCCGCCGGCCTGGACAAAACCTGCGCCATCACTAGAGTGGATTGTCGACAAAACGACGAACCCGGACCTTGGACGCGATAGGATGGAGATCGACACCCTTCCCCTGATTCTGGCGCTCGCCGCCGCTTTCGGCACCGCCGTCTTCCATTCGGTCGGCGGATTTGCGGGTGCGTTGCTGCTGGCCATCTGCCTGGCGCCCATCATCGGGGTGAAGGAGACGGTGCCGGTGACCGCCACCGCCATGGTCATCTCGAACTGCACGCGGGTCTGGGTCTTCCGCAAGTCGGTGGAATGGCGGGCCTTCCTGGCGATCTTCGGCACGGCGACGCCCTTCATCATCCTGAGCGCGATCATTTACATCTCCCTGCCCGTGGCCATCGTCGCCTTGGTGCTGGGCGTGTTTCTCGTGCTGTCGGTACCGCTTCAGCGCACCATGTCGCACCTCGACGTAAAGGTCGGCAACAAGGGCCTCGCCGCCGCCGCGGTGCCCTATGGCCTGCTCTCCGGCTCGACCTTCGGCGCGGGCATGCTGCTGGCGCCCTTCCTGATCGGCTACGGTCTGGCCTACGTCGGACGCTGGATCGTGCGCTCCACCCCGCTTCGCATCCACAAGCTTTTCATGGAGGCGTTGATCCTCTCCGGCGGACTCTATTTCCTCTACGAGGCGGCCCGGGAGTTCGCATGGCTCTGACCCCACGGGACATCGACCTCAGCCAGGGCAGTCCGCCCGAGGCGCTGGCAGCGCTGGAGGCGACGGGCAGGAAGCAGGCCCTGCCCGGCCTGCAAGGCAAGAAGGTCGTCTGGCGGATCTGGGGCGAGGGTCCGCCGCTGGTGCTGCTGCACGGCGGGTATGGCACCTGGGCGCATTGGGTCAGGATGATCGCGCCGCTGTCGCGCGGACGCCGCCTGCTGGTTCCCGACATGCCCGGATTCGGGGAGTCCGACGACGCCCCACAGCCGGTCTCCGCCGAAACGCTCGCCGAGAGTGTGATGCTTTCTCTGGAGCCTTTGCTCGAGGCTGGAGAGCGCCCGGCGGTCTGCGGCTTTTCCTTCGGCGGCGTGATCGCCGGCCACCTCGCGCGCCTGCTGGGCCCGCGCTGCCGCCTCTTGCTGCTGATCGCACCGGGAGGGCTCGGCGCGCCGCGCGGCCCCATGCCCGACTTGGTGCGGCGCAGGCCGGACATGACGCCCGAGGAGATCGAGGCGGCGCACCGGCGCAACCTGGAAATCCTGATGGTCTCGGACCCCGGCTGCATCGATCCTCTGGCGCTCCACATCCAGGCGCAGAACACGGCCCAGCACCGCGTCAAGAGCCGCCCCATATCCGGCACCGATACGCTGGCCCGCGCATTGGCGGAGGTTGAGGCGCCGGTCAAGCTGCTGGTGGGCGCCCTGGACGCCACCATCGGCCCCTACCTGCCGGAGCGCGAGGCCATCTTGAAGACCGCGCAGCCTGGCGCGGAACTGCACGTCGAGCCCGGCGTCGGCCACTGGATCATGTACGAGAAGCCGGACCGCACGGCCCAGGTGATGGAGCAGCTCCTAGCCTAGCGATATCCCCTGCCTTGCAAGCCAGGCGCGGAATCCCTGCCGCTCGGGCTGCGAAAGCTGGCGGGCCGTCTGCTCCGACCAGGTGCCCCGCTCGGCGGGACCGTAGAGGTCCAGATGCCGTTGCTTTTCAGGCGGAATGGGCGCCGCCGCGAAGACCCTGTCGTCATAGGCGGCCAGCTCCTCTTCCAGGCGCGAATCGTCATAGCGGTCGAGGTGCTGAACCAGAGAGGGCGGCAGGCGTTGGGAGGTTGCAGGCTCCTCGTCCGGAAAGCCGACGGCCAGCCCGGCGATGGGGAAGACGCCTTCCGGCAGTTCCAGGAGCGCGCCCAGACCCTCCAGATCGCCCCGCACCTGACTGATCGGGCAGCAGCCGAGGCCCCAGGCCTCGGCCGCCGCGATGAAGCTCTGCAGGGCGAGCGCGGCGTCAACGGCGGCGTTCATGAAGCTGTCGGCGTTGTCGTTCCTGTTGGGATAGCCGCGCAGCTCCCCGACCCGTCTGTTGCGGCGCAGATCGCCGAGAAAGACCAGGAAGAGCGGCGCATCCAGCGCCCATCCGCTGTTGCCCAGCATGCCTGCTAGCCTTGCGCGCTTGGCCGGGTCTTCGAGCCTCAGGATCGAGTACTGCTGCAGGTTCGACTTGCTGGGGGCGGACTGCGCGGCGGCGAGCAGTGCGGTCACCATCGGCTCCGGCAGCGCTGCTCCCGTGAACTTCCGGATGCTGCTGTGCCGAAGCCGCTGGATGACGCCTTCAGGCGCGGGGCCGGCTGCCTCGAGGTCTTGGCCAGGCTCCAGCCCGAAGCGCCGCCGGTAGTCTTCGTTCAGATCGCTCATGGCGCAAAATTCCCTCTTCGCCTTGCCGTATCGCGCGTTGGCGGGCAGCCTAAAACATTCCCTCGGCGGTCGTCTGCCGGAATTGAACCCGGCGGCGGCCTTGGATCCATTTGGACCGGAGTCCGCGTGCCAGCGTGATACGCATCGCTTCTTACAACATCCGAAAGTCGATCGGCCGCGACCGCCGCCGCAAGCCCGAGCGCATTCTTGGCGTGTTGGAGGAACTGGCCGCCGACGTCGTGGTCCTGCAGGAAGCCGACCGCCGGTTCGGTCGCCGCCGCGCCTCCAGCCTGCCGCCCAGCGCCATTGAGGCGGATACGGACTACCAGGTCATCGACCTCGCGATCCGGCCCGACTCGCTGGGCTGGCACGGCAATGCGGTTCTCGTGCGCCGCGGCGTCGCGATCATCGAGGCGCACCGCCTGGAACTCCCGGCTCTGGAGCCGCGCGGCGCGGTGATCGTGGAACTGGAGGACAGAGGATTGCGCTTTCGCGTCGTCGGCGCGCACCTGTCGCTCTTGCGCCGCTGGCGGCGGCTGCAAGCGGCGGCGATCCTGAAGCGTCTGGATGAGCTGGAGGGGCATCTGCCGACGGTGATCATCGGCGACTTCAACGATTGGAGTCATGACGCCCCCAGTCTTGAAGCGATCTCCAAGCGCTACAGCGGCCATGCTCCGGGCAAGAGTTATCCGGCCTACCGCCCGGTAGCGCCGCTGGACCGGCTGTTCCATGATGACGGGATCGAGGTTCTCGCCGCTGGAGTCCATCACTCGCCCCTGGCGGGCATCGCCTCCGACCATCTGCCGATCTGGGCGGAGGTCGCAGCGAGGAAGCCCGGGGAGGAAGCCAAGACCGGCCACAAGAGCGAGGGCCTGCTTGCCGGATAGGGGATGGCGTTATCGCCGACACCGGTTGAGCCCGACCCGCCTGAAACCTGGAAGATCGCAATGGAACTGACCCAAATCCTGGCCCTCCTGGCGACAGCAACGGTTCTTGCCGGGTTCGTCTGCGCCATCATTGCGATCTGGCGGGCACGCACCAGCGAGGGCGCGATCGCCTGGGCCATATCGCTGATCGCCATGCCTTATCTGGCGCTGCCGTTGTTCCTGATTTTCGGGCGCCGCCGCTTTCAGGGCTATGTGGCCCGGCGGCGCTCTTCCGACTTGATCGCCCACCAAGCGCCCATGGAGCGGCAGGTCTTCCCCGATCAGACCGAGCTTTCGCAGCGCCAGTTGGGTGAGATCAAGGTGATCGAAAGTTTAGCCGACATGCCCTTCACCCTGGGCAACGACGCCAGGCTGCTGATCGACGGCCCGGCCATCTTCGAGGCGATCTTCAGGGCGATCGACAAGGCGGAGTCCTACGTCCTGGTTCAGTTCTACATCATCCGCGACGACGACACCGGCCGGCAGCTCGCGCAGAAGCTGGCGGCGGCCGCAGCGCGCGGCCTGCACTGTCACCTGCTGTACGACGAGATAGGCAGCCACAAGACCAGCGACGCCTTCTTCGAGAAGCTGAGACGCCAGGGGGTGCAGGTCTCACGCTTCGGCTCCTCGACCGGCATTTTCAACCGCTTCCAGCTCAACTTCCGCAACCACCGCAAGATCGTCGTCGCCGACGGTAGAGTGGCCTTCATCGGCGGGGCGAACGTGGGCGATGAGTACATGGGCCTCAGCGAGAAGTTCGGCCATTGGCGCGATACGCAGGTGGAGCTGAGAGGCCCCATCGTGCAGGCCGCCCAGCTTTCCTTCGAGAAGGACTGGTTCTGGGCGACCAAACAGCATCTGTCGCTAAACTGGCAGGCCCTGGACGCCCCCGAGGGCGACCAGGCGGCTCTGGTCATGGCGAGCGGCCCGGCCGATCCCGTGGAGACCTGCAGCCTCTTCTTCGTGCAGGCGATCAACTCCGCGGTTGAGCGGATCTGGATCGTCAGTCCCTACTTCGTGCCGGACTCGGACGTCTTGACGGCCCTGCACCTGGCCGCGCTGCGCGGCGTCGATGTGCGCATCATGATCCCGGACAGGCCCGACAACTGGGTGGTCTGGCTCGCCGCCTTCTCCTTCTTCGAGGACGCGGTCGGCGACGGGGTGCGTTTCTACCGTTACACCGAAGGCTTCCTTCACCAGAAGGTCGCCCTTCTGGATGGCACGGCCGCCGCCGTCGGTTCGGCCAACTTCGACAACCGCTCCTTCCGCTTGAACTTCGAGATCACCGCCGTGGTGATCGACCCCGCCTTCGCCAAGGAGGTCGAGGAGATGCTGTTGCGCGATTTCGCCAACTGCCGGGAGTACAGCGTCGGGGAGTATGAAAGCAGTTCGCTTTTCTTCAAGCTGGCGGTGCGCCTGGCCCGCCTCGCCTCGCCCATCCTCTAGTTCAGACCGCTTTCCTAGTTAAGGGGCGACAAGCGTCCGCCTGGCGGGGGCGACCCGCCGCTCCCCAAGCCGGATCCCGTCCTCCCGCTGTCCCCCGATGGCGAGCTGCCGCGGTACTTCTCGGTGGCGGGCGTCGGCGGCTCGGCGAGCTTTGGCTTTTCATGCGGGGGAACCGGCACGCTGCGCGGCGGCGGAATCGGCGCGACGCGATGGCGGTTTGGGTGCTCATGAAGCAGGGGCCGTTCTTCCCGAGGCGTCAAATCTGCTGGTTCGGCCCGGGCGGGCAACGCCAGGAACGCGGCGAAGAGAGCCACCAACAGGGTATCTTTCACTTTCTTGAGCCCAACGGTCATGGCCAAGAATCTAGCACGACAGCAGGCGCAGCCCAGCGGCGCATGCTTCGGTATCTTGGGCGGCAAATAAAAAGAGAGGCCGTCGAACAGAGCCGACGGCCTATAAGGAACAGGGAGGCTTCGAATGGAATGACCATTCACCGATTAGGAGGTGACTCCTTTTCGGCACCACTATCTTAACGTGGAAATTATTAGCAATTAGTTAAAATTGCCGGAATTCGTGACGACAGCGTGATCGGCGCCGAAAAACTGTTTAAGGGGCTGGACTTAAGAGGAGCGCCCGTGCTGCCCTATTTCCCCGGGCTTGAGCGACTCGAGCAACGGTTTTGAGAAGAACGGACAAAAACGCCCATGGCGGACGCCTACCCCATCAACGATCCCGCCGCCCGGCAGCGGCCCAACGCGCCCGGACGGGTCGACCTGCGCAGCGACACGGTGACCCAGCCCAGCGCCGGGATGCGCCGGGCGATGCTGGAAGCCGAACTGGGCGACGACGTCTACCGGGACGATCCCACCGTCCGGGCTCTCGAAGAAAAATCGGCGCGGATGCTGGGCAAGGAATCCGCCCTCTTCTGCACCAGCGGCACGCAGACCAACCTGCTGGCGCTCCTCACCCATTGTGGGCGCGGCGAGGAGTATCTGGTGGGCGAAGGCTGCCACACCTTCGGGTACGAGGGCGGCGGGGCCATGGCGCTTGGCGGTGTCTGCGCCCACCCCCTGCCGACGCCCGATAACGGTCAGGTTCCGCTAGAGCGCTTCGCCGCCGCCGTGCGGCCCTACGACGTGCACTACGCCAAGACCCGGCTGATCTCGCTGGAGAACACCTACTGGGGGCGCGTGCTTCCGCTTGGCTACCAGGCCGCCGCCGCGGCTCTGGCCCGCGACAAGGGCCTGGCGCTGCACCTGGACGGCGCGCGCATGATGAATGCGGCGGTAAAGCTCGGCGAAGCGCCGGACCGGGTGACCGAAGGCTTTGACACGGTGTCCTTGTGTCTTTCCAAGGGCCTGGGCGCGCCGGTCGGCTCGGTGCTCGCCGGCCCCGGCGACTTCATCGAACGGGCGCGTCACTGGCGCAAGATGCTGGGCGGCGGCATGCGCCAGGCCGGCGTTCTGGCGGCGGCGGGCCTTTACGCCCTGGACAACAACATAGAGCGCATGGCCGACGACCACGCCCGCGCCCGGCGTCTGGCCGAAGCCCTCGCCGAACTGCCCGGGCTTTCAGTCGATCTGGAGACGGTCGAGACCAACATGCTGTTCCTGGACCTGTCGCTGGAACTGGCGGAGGGGCTGCTCGCCCACATGGCCGAGCAGAACATCGTCATCAGCGGTCCCTCGACTCGGCTTCGTCTCGTCACCCACCTGGACGTCGACGACGCAGGCGTCGAGCGGGTCATCGAAGCCGCCGCCAGCTATCTCGCCCGTTAGATCGCGGTCCAGCCGCCGTCCATGGAGAGCGCAGCGCCCGTGATCTGTTCCGCCGCCGGACCGCAAAGGAAGACGGCGAAGCCGCCAAGCTGTTCCGGCGTTACGAACTGAAGCGAGGGCTGCTTTTCGCGCAAAAGCTCCACCGCACCCTCTTCGACCGAGACGCCCAGCTTTTCAGCCAGCGCCTCGATCTGCCGCTCCACGAGATCGGTGCGCACCCAGCCCGGACAGATGGCGTTGCAGGTGACGCCCTTGCCCGCGTTCTCCAGCGCCGTGACCTTGGTCAGGCCGACGACCCCGTGCTTGGCGGCGACATAGGCGGACTTGTTGGGCGAGGCGACCTTGCCGTGGGCGGAAGCGATGTTGACGATCCGGCCCCAGCCGCGTTTTTGCATGCCCGGCAGCGCGGCCTTGGTCCCATAGAACACAGCCGAGAGGTTGATCGCGATCACCGCCTCCCACTTCGCGTCGGGGAAGTCGGGGATCGCAGCGGTGTGCTGAATGCCGGCATTGTTCACCAGGATATCGAGCGACCCGAAAGCGTTCTCCGCCTCCTCGACCATGGCGGCGATCTGGTCCGGTTTGGTCATGTCCGCGCCGTTGTAGCGCACCTCGACCCCGAACTCCTCGGCCAGGGCCGCGCGGGTGGCCTCGATCTCGGCGGCGTCGCCCAGGCCATTCAGCATGACCTTGCAGCCCTCCGCCGCGAAGGCCCGCGCCATGCCGAGCCCGATGCCGCTGGTCGATCCGGTGACGAGTGCCGCCTTTCCTTTGAGCATGGCGATCCGCTTCCTTTCTCTCTCTTGGATACTGATTATGCTGCGCTGCGGCGAAGCTAAGCGCAAGGGGCGGCCCGTGGAAAGCCAGAACTTGATGAAAGGCCGCTTTATCAATGGCGCGCTAGAGGGCAGAGTGCCCTCTGTCATGGATCAGATCCTGCTCACCCAGATAATTGCCTGGAGCCTCCTGATCGGGGGCTGGCTGCTGCCGCTCGCCCATGTGCTGCTGTCGAGCCGGGGCGGCCCCTGGAAGGCCCGCGAGGGCGCGCGTTGCCCCTTGAGCCCGCGCTTCGGCTGGGTGGTGATCGTGTTGTTCTTGGGGCCGCTCGGCTGGCTGATGTTCTGGCGCGGGACTAGCCGCGCGGCTTGAACAGCGCCTCGGCGGCGCCCTTGTGGCTCTGCTTGCCGTCGATCACGGCGCGCGCCCGGTCGATCTCGGCCTGTAGACCGGCGATGTATTCCTCCAACTCCTCCACGCCCAAGAGCTCCAGGTCCTTGGGCTTGGGCTTCACCTTTCTCGGCTCCAGGTCATCGCTGTCCATGGCCCCTCCTCCTTGCAAAGGCTGCGCTTGAACTCGGTCGCGGTCGGGGGGCAGTCTAGCGTCCGAGAGGCGCCAGCGCCAAGCGCCGCCCACCCGCCAGTCTCAGCAGGAGCAAGCCCTTCATGTCCCTTCCCAGCGAAATGACCGCCATAGAGATCACCGAACCCGGCGGGCCGGAGGTTCTGCGCCCCGCAAAGCGGCCCTTGCCGGAAGCCGCTGCGGGCGAAGTCCTGATCCGGGTCGAAGCGGCGGGCGTGAACCGGCCCGACGTGCTGCAACGGCTGGGCGGCTATCCGCCGCCGCCCGGCGCTTCGGACATTCCGGGCCTGGAGGTGGCCGGCGAGGTGGTGGCGCGGGGCGAGGGCGTGGAGAGCCCTGGCCTTGGCGAGCGGGTCACGGCTCTGGTGACCGGCGGCGGCTATGCCGAGTATTGCGCAGCCCCGGCGGCCCAATGCCTGCCCTTCCCCAAGGGCTTCGACGCGACCGCCGCCGCGGCGCTTCCGGAGACCTACTTCACCGTCTGGTCCAATGTCTTCGACCGGGCGGGCCTGCAACCGGGAGAACGCTTCCTGGTGCATGGCGGGTCCAGCGGCATCGGCACCACGGCGATCCAGCTCGCCAGCGCCTTCGGGGCGGAGGTCTACACCACCGCCGGATCGCCTGAGAAGCTGGAGGCCTGCCGCGCGCTCGGCGCCAAGCGCGCGGTCAACTACCGCGAGGAGGATTTCGTCGCGGTCTTGAAGGAAGAGAGCGGCGGCAAGGGCGTGGACGTGATCCTCGACATGGTGGGCGGCGACTACATCTCGCGCGACATCAAGCTGCTGGCCCCCGACGGGCGGCTGGTCTTCATCGCCTTCCTGGGCGGCTCCAAGGCCGAAGTCGACTTCCTGCCGGTCATGCTGAAGCGCCTGAAGATCACCGGATCGACCCTGCGGGCGCGCGACGTCGCCTTCAAGGCGGCCATCGCCGCCCAACTCCGGGAAAAGGTCTGGCCACTGCTGGAGGAAGGCCGCGTCAAACCCCTGATCCACAGCAGCTTTCCCCTGACCGGGGCCGCCGAGGCCCACCGGCTGATGGAATCTTCCGAACATATCGGCAAGATCATGTTGACCTTCGACTGATTGGGCTTTATCCGCAGGCGCCAAGCCCCTATATTCCCGGCCATTCCATAAAGGAAAAAGCCAACAAGCGCCGCGAGGGGAGCGACCCCGGCGGCAGGCGGCCAGGCACAGGCCCGAAGAGCGCGCCGGCCGCGCAGAAGGAGGATCGATGAACAAACCGCTCATGCCCAAGGCGACCGCCGTATGGTTGGTCGAAAACACCTCGCTCTCCTTTGAGCAGATTGCCGACTTCTGCGGTCTGCACCGCCTGGAGGTTCAGGGCATCGCCGACGGCGAGGTGGCGACCGGCATCCACGGCATGGACCCCGTCGCCAACAATCAGCTCACCAAGGAAGAGCTGGAGCGTTGTCAGGCGGACCCGAGCGCCAGCTTGCAGATGGCCAAGCAGGATCTGCCGCAGCCCGCAAAGCGCACCAAGGGCCCGCGCTACACGCCCGTCGCCAAGCGTCAGGACAAGCCCGATGGCGTCGCCTGGCTGCTGCGCCACCATCCTGAGCTGTCGGACGCCCAGGTCGGCAAGCTGATCGGCACCACCAAGAACACCATCCAGGCAGTGCGCGAGCGCAGCCACTGGAACTCCGCCAACATTCGCCCGCGCGATCCCGTCCTGCTCGGCCTCTGTTCGCAGAGCGAGTTGAACGCCACGGTCGAAAAGGCGCTGAAGAGCGCCAAGGGCCGCGAGCGCGCCAACCAGAACAAGGAGGCGCAGGCCCCCTTCGAAGGTGAGAAGGAAGGCGACACCGGCGGCATCCTGGACTGACCGGCGATCCTCAAAGGATCCGACGTTCTTGAAGATGGTAGAGGCGTGCTAGAGCTCACAGAGCGGACGGCGCGCCTCTTCTTCTTTGCGGGGACTGGTCAGGATTTCACAGGTGTCGTAGCCGACAGCCGCGAAGCGGGCGGCGATCTCCTTGATCGTCTCCTCCGCCATCTCCGGCTCGCGCGACAGGATCCAGGCATAGTCGCGCGAGGGATGCCCCACCGCCGACCAGCGGTAGTCCTCATCCAGCGCGACCACCACGTAGTCGCCCGAAATCAACCAGATCGGCGTACCGAAGAGGCTGAGGAAGGTAACCTCCAGACCGCCCTCGTCGCGCGGACCGGTAAAGCGGGCATAACCGTCGGCTGCGTCCCACTCCCCCGCCTCGTCCCGGCATCGGTTCAGCACCGTCACCAGCCCGCTCTCCGGCTCCACACCATAGCTGGCCATGGTGTCGCTGGCGCAGTGATCCTGGAACCAGGCGGGTATGGAAGCGATTTCGTGCCAGTCGCCCAGGTAGCGCGTGACGTCGAAACCCGATACCGGCTTCAGCGGTGCGTCTTCCTCCGCCGCTGCAGGCGCGGCTAGGAGCGAGACGGCGAAAAGCGATGCGAAGAGGTTTTTCATGGGAGAAACAGTTGCTTCAGATGAGAGCCAAAGCAAGGCCCTCGCCATCGCGCGCGCAGCGATCTAGTTCAAAGGGCATGATCTCAAAGCTATCCAGACGAACGCTCCTCGCCGCCGGACTGCCGCTCCTACTGACCGGCTGCACGCGCCTTGGCGCCTTCAACGCCGTCGTCTCCTTCGACGAGGGCACGAAGCTGCTGGGCGACGGTCTTTCCTTCGGGCCCCACGACCGCCAGAAGCTGGACCTCTACGGACCCGCAAAGGGCGGCCCAGCAGAGGGCGGCCCCGCGCCGCTGGTGGTCTTCCTCTACGGCGGCTCCTGGAACTCGGGCAGGCGGCAGGACTACGCCTTCGTGGGTCACGCCCTGGCAGCCGCCGGTTTTTATGTGGCGATCCCTGACTACCGGCTGGTGCCGGAGGTGACCTACCCCGCTTTCCTGGAGGACAACGCCGCCGCCCTCGCCTGGTGCCTGGCGGAGGGTGAACGCTTCGGCGCCGAGACCAATAAGGTCTTTCTCGCAGGACACTCGGCGGGCGCCTACAACGCGGTGATGCTGGGGCTGGCGCCGGAGTTCCTGGAGCCCCATGGCCTGACGCCCGATCGGATCGCTGGGATCGCCGGACTGGCCGGGCCCTACGACTTCCTGCCCCTCAAGTGGCGCGCCACCAAGCGGGCCTTCGCGGGGGCCAGCGACCTGGAGGCGACGCAGCCGGTCAACCGGGTGGGACCGGACGCGCCGCCGCTTTTCCTGGCCAGCGGCGAAGACGACAGCACGGTCCTGCCGAAGAACAGCGCCAATCTGGCGCAAGCGGCCCGTGCGGCGGGCGTGCCGGTGGTGGAAAAGCGCTATCCGGACATCGGGCACGCCGGGCTTCTTTTGGCGCTTTCCAAGCCCCTGCGGGACAGCGCGCCGGTCCTGGCGGACATGACGGCCTTCCTGCGCGCCTGACGCCTAGCCGATGTACTTCCAGTAGGTGTCCTTCTTGGTGACGAAGCCGTCCCGGAACTCCCAGAGGTCGCAGCCGAGGTAGGCGAAGCCCTCACCCCCGGCCGGCGTGCCGCGCACCACCCATTCCGAGAGCGCCTTTTCCTGGCCGAAGATCCAGTGCCGGATATCCTCCCAGCGCATGTCCGGAATCTGGCGGTAGCGCGTGCGCAGGACCTCGCCGATCTCTTCCTTGCCGTGGCAGACGCGGCCCTCGGGCGCCTCCGGCCCGCGCGCCATCACCCAGACGCAGTCCTCCACGAAGTGCGACAGGATCGCGTCCACGTCCTGCCGGTTGAAACCATCCTGAATCTCGTCCAAAAGAGCGATGGTCACCTCTCGCGTCATCGCAGAACCTCCCCATGCTTGACCTGCAAAGCTGGAGAATAGCAGGGCTCGAGAGGCTTGGCGCTAGAGCTTCCTCAGCGCCTCGATGAACCGCTCGATATCCCTGTCGTCGTTGTAGAGGTGCGGCGTGACCCTGACGGAGTTGCCGCGCACGGAGACGAAGATCTTCTGCTCGGCCAAACGCTGGGCCGTGCCCTCGGGCACGCCGTCTTCGAAAACCAGACCGAGGAAATGCCCGGCCCGCAAAGCCTCCGGCAGGACGGAGAGACCCAGCGCCTTGCCGGCTTCCGCCACCCGGGCGGTCTTCGCACGCAGCTCGGACTGGATCTGTTCAACGCCCCACTCGGTCAGTTGCTCCAAGGCGGCGATCGCGCCGGGCAGAAGCGTGAAGTTGGCCCGCTCCCCCACGTCGTAGCGCAGCGCGCCGGGACCATAGCGCTCCGTGTAGTCGGCGAGCCGCGCGAACTGCCGACCGCCTTCGCGGTTCATGGGGTTCTCTTCGATGGGAACGCCCGCCTGACGGCCCGGCGCGGCGTAGAGGAAGGAGATGCTGTAGGGACAGTGCATCCACTTGTAGCCGCAGGTGATCATGAAATCCGGCTGAATGCGCTTTACATCGAACGGCAGGGCGCCGCAGGACTGACTGGCGTCGATGGCAAGGGCCGCGCCCTGGTCCCGCAAGGCCTCGCCCACCCGCTCAAGGTCGATCAGCGCCCCGTCCATCCAGTGGTTTTGCGCAAGCGCCGCGATGGCGACCCTTTCGTCCAGGTGCTTCAGGATCGCCGCGGTCCAGTCCCCGCTGGCGGGGCGCGGCACGGTCACGATCTCCGCCCCGCGCTGCTTGGCCAAGCGCCGCCAGGAATAGACGTTGGAGGGGTACTCCTCCTGCAGCATCAGGATGCTCTGCCCCTCGGCGAGCGGCAGGTTGGCGGCTGCCGTGGCGATCCCGTAGCTGGCCGAGGGCACGATGGCGATATCCTCCGCCTCCGCCCCGATCAGCCCGGCGAAGAGGCTGCGCAGGCGCTGCGGCGGGTCGAAGAAATCGTCCGGCGTCAGGCTCCAGGGATGCCGCTCGCTCTCAAGGCCTTCGGAAACGGCCCTGGCGACCGAATTCAGCAGCGGCGATACGTAGGCGCAGTTGAGGTAGGTCACCTCGCGGGGAATATCGTAGAGTTCACGCATGCCGGCTCCTCTTGTCGCTCCAGCCAGCCATCAGGAAGAAAGCTGACTCATGACCGCGTAAAGCTCGTTCTTCAGTTCGAAACCGATGCCCGGCGCCTGGGGCAAGCCCACGTAGCCGTCAACCACCGGCTCACCGTCGGCGAATCCGTTGAAGGGTTTGAAGATTTCCGGATAGGACTCGTTGCCGCCGAGACCGAGGCCCGCTGCAATGTTGAGCGACATCTGGTGCCCGCCATGCGGAATGCAGCGGCGGGGGGACCATCCGGCGGCGCGCACCTCGTCCAGGGTGCGCATGTATTCCACCAGCCCGTAGGAGAGCGCGCAGTCGAACTGAAGGTAGTCGCGATCGGGCCGCATGCCGCCATAGCGCAGCAGGTTGCGCGCGTCCTGATGCGAGAAGAGGTTCTCGCCGGTCGCCATGGGCTTGTCGTAGTAGTCGGCCATGACCGCCTGAAGCTGGAAATCCAGCGGATCTCCGATCTCCTCGTACCAGAAGAGACCGTAGGGCTCGAGCGCCCTGGCATAGGCGATCGCCGTCTCCAGATCGAAACGGCCGTTGACGTCGACCGCGACGCGGCCGGGCTCGCCCACCACTTCGATTCCGGCCTCGATCCGGCGCAGGTCCTCCTCCAGGCTGGCGCCGCCGATCTTCATCTTGCAGACCGAATAGCCCATGCCGAGATAGCGGCGGAACTCCTCCTGCAGCTGCTCGACATCCTTGCCGGGGTAGTAGTAGCCGCCCGCCGCATAGACGAAGACCTTCTCGTCCTCCTCGCCGCCGCGGTAGCGCTCCGCGAGCAGGCGGTAGAGCGGCTTTTCTTCGGCCTTGGCGAGCGCGTCCCAGATCGCCATGTCGAGCACGCCGACGGCGACCGAGCGCTCCCCATGTCCGCCCGGCTTCTCGTTCGCCATCATGGCGTCCCAGGCCTTGTGCGGGTCGATGAGGCCGTTTTCGTCCTGCAGGCTCTCCGCCTCCGCCTGCTGCAGGCGCGGGATGAAACGTTCCCTCAGGAGTCCCTGCGGCGCGTAGCGGCCGTTCGAATTGAACCCGTAGCCGACCACCGGCCTGCCGTCGCGCACCTGATCGGTAATCACGGCGACGACGCTGACGGTCATCTGGCTGAAGTCGATGTAGGCGTTGCGGATCGCCGACTTGATCGGCACGACGGTTTCCCGGATTTCTTTAATGCGCACGATAGAAGCTACTCTCCAAAGGCTGTTCGGTTGACTCATGCGGAGGAGACCCGAAAAGACCTCCTATCGCCTGCAGAATACCTGCCAAGAACTGATCATGACTTTTAGAAGACCCTGGAATGCTGCCGATGTGGGTAGATCAGAGTCAATCGGTGTAACGCCGCTCTAAAGGAACTTTCATTAATCTATCCCCTTGGTTGTTCGTCAATTGGTCAGCATTAAGCCAGCGGCGGATTTTCTAGATCACTCGTGGTTGCTAATT
>JARRJC010000010.1 GCA_037379885.1 Limibacillus sp. | reverse complement strand
GGGGCCCGGCACCACTAAAGCCGCTGATTGATAGAATCTGTGTCGCTCCTGGAGAAATCCAGATTCGGATTAGTCAAAAGGAAATCGCCGAGAACCTCGGGATTCATGCAGATCGAATCGCGCCCGATGCTCTGACCATAAGAGCACCCTTCCAGCTTCGTCGACGAGGGGTCGAGGCCAAGGTCATCTTAGGCGGCGAGATCCCCACCAATGTGGATGCGACGCTGGCAAGAAATGTCCTCAAAGCGAGGGCCTGGTTTGCACGACTGAAGGATGGCACGACCTATGAGGAAATTGCGCGGTCGGAGAAAGTTTCCCCTCAGCGGGTCCGAATGCTGATTGATATGGCATTCCTATCTCCAAAGCTCATCGAGAGAATTGCCACGGGCCACCAACCCCTCGATTTGGCAACCGAGTGGTTCCGTTCTCATCGTTTGCCTGCGCGATGGGAAGACCAAGAAAGCCTCTTCTGGTCTTCTTGAGAACTGGCCAGGCCACCCACCTGACAACCGCCGAAATCGTGAACAGAGACTTCTAGCTAAACTCGGTTCAAGAAGGCCGAATGCGCGCGTCTCCGCACAGGACAGCCCCGTATAAGGTGCTGAATTCTAAGAAACAAACGCGACCGCGCTCGGGAGACCTGAAACTAGGTGAGTGGGTGGCTGGGGCGGCAGGATTCGAACCTGCGAATGCCGGTACCAAAAACCGGTGCCTTACCGCTTGGCTACGCCCCAACAAGGCTCGCGGCTCGCCCGCGACGAGCCGGAAAATAGCGCCGCCATGCCGGGGGCGCAACTGCAAGAAACCATCTTTCAGGCGGGCTTGGCTTCATGGGTCGACGTCGGCGGCTTCGATCCACCAATCGGGCCGCTCGCGGGCGAGCAGCCCGGCGGCCTGCTTGGCTTCCTCCAGCGTCGCGAAGAGGCCGAAACAGGTGGCGCCGCTGCCCGACATCCGCGCCAGCAGACAGCCAGCCAACCGCTCCAGGCTCCCCAGGCAGTCCCCGATCACTGGTTGCAGTTCGAGGGCGGTTGCCTGCAGGTCGTTTGTCCGGCCTCTCAAGGCCTCGATCAGCAGGTCCAAAGAGGCGAAGCCTTCCGGCCAGGGCCGGGACGGCGTGAAGGGGCCACTGCGCTGCCGGAACACCGCCGCCGTCTCCAGCGCCACGCCGGGATTGACCAGCAGCAGGGAAAAGCGCGGCAACTCCGGCGCCGCCTCCAGCTCCTCGCCGATCCCCCTCATGAGGCAGGCTTTGCCGTTGAGGCAGACGGGCAGGTCCGCGCCCAGCGACAGGGCCAGATCGTAGAGCGCCTTGGGGTCGGGTCTCATACCCCACAGCTCGACGAGGCCCAAGAGCGCCGCCGCGGCGTCGGCTGAGCCACCGCCGATCCCGCCGGCGGGCGGTAAGCGCTTGTCGAGGGTCAAAAGAGCGCCACGCGGCGGCGGCCCCGCCAAGTCGGCCAGGGCCCGCGCTGCACGCATCACGAGATTTTGCTCGGCAGGCGGCAAGCCTTCGCTGAACGGCCCGGAAGTCCGCAAGGCGAGCTCAGGCGCGCTCTCCAGCCGCAAGCGATCGCCGGTGTCGGCGAAGACCACGAGGCTGTCCAGAAGGTGATAGCCGTCGCCACGGCGGCCCAGCAGTTCCAGCGTCAAATTGACCTTCGGGCGGGCGAGGCGTTCCAACGGGCGTGAAGGATCCATGCTGGCGCCCGCCTCCCGGCTCAGATGTCCTTGGGCTGGTCGGTGAGGCCCTCTTCGAGCTTCCGCTCGATCACGGGCGCTTCCTCCTCGCCGGGCTCCAGGCCGAGGGCGCGCAGCCACTGGAACCGCGCTTCGCGCTCGCGCCCGACCCGCCAGTAGGCGTCGCCCAGGTGATCGTTGATGGTCGGGTCCTGCGGGCGCAGCTCCACGGCGCGCTCCAGCTCCTCCACCGCCTGCTCGTACTTGCCCAGCCGGTAATAGACCCAGCCGAGACTGTCGACGATGTAGCCGTCCGAGGGACGGAGCTGCACGGCGCGGCGCAGCATCTCCTGCGCGCGGTCCAGATTCTGTTTCTGCTCGACCCAGGAATAAGCGAGGTAGTTCATCACCAGGGGCTGTTCGGGCTCCAGCTCCAAAGCCGCCAGGAAGTCGCTCTCCGCCTTGTCCCACTGATCGGACTGTTCGTAGGCGATGCCCCTGAAATAGAGGATCGGCCAGTGCCGGCGTTCCAGCGGTTCGGCGCGGGAAAGCGCCGAGCCATAGGCTTCGGCGGCCTCGACGAAGCGCTCCTCGAAGCGCAGCAGGTTGCCCTTGCGGAACAGCGGCTCGTAGCGCTCGGAACGCAGCGTCGCCAGTTCGTCCAGGGTGGCCAGAGCCTCTTCGATCCGCTTCAGGTCGGCCAGTTCCTCGACGGCGCGCAGCTTGGCGCCCCAGGCGAGCGGGTCTGCATCGGGGATGCGGCCGTAGGTGGCGATGGCCTCCTCCGCGCGCCCCTCGTCCTGATGAATCTCGCCGAGCAGCAGCAGCCCTTCGGAGAAGTCCGGCCGCAGGTGCAACGCCAGTTGAACGAAGATCTGCGCCACGTCCGAGGCGCGCTGCCGGCGGAACAGCGTGGAAAGCTCCAGCAAGGTCTCCGCCAATCCCTCCTGAGGCGTGCCGATCATCGCTGGCGGCGGGGCGCCGCCAGCCGCCACGCGCTCAAGGCTCTCAGAGAAAAGCGCTGCGTCGCCCGACTGCTCGGACGCCAACTCATAGAGGCTCCTGGCCGTCTCCAGATCCCCGCTGCGCTCATAGAAATTGCCCATCAGGAGCGCCGAGCGGTAGGACACCCGGTCGCGTATTTGACGCAGGCTGTCGTAGGCGGCCCGTGCCTCATCGACGCGCCCGGCCAGGTCGTTGACCAGGGCCTGATGCATCAGCTTGATCTCATCGCTGCCCTGGAGGCTGTCAAAGGCCTGGAGCGACTCCAGCGCCGCGTCGGGATTGGAGCGTGCGAGCGCAAGCCAGGCGCGCAGCGGCGGGCCCATCAACTCCGAGAGACCCTTGGGCGGGAGCTGGTCCAGAAACTCCTCGGCGAGGGATACCTTGCCGCGGGCGAAGTGATCCACCGCCAGCACCACCAGGGCCGTGATGTTGTCCGGGTCGTCGCCCTGAAGTTGCAGGGCCAGCGGCACCGCCTTATCGAACTTACCGTCCGCGGCCAGCAGGACGAAGGCGCGGCGCAGCAGATAGGGATCGTTCGGGTCCTGAGCGAGAGCGCGCTGATAGAAAAGCGCAGCCGCCTCGCTGTCCTTCTGCATGTCGGCATGGCGTCCGGCGAGGAAATCGCCGGCGTTCTGCGCCGCCGCGTCCATCGGGAGCGCGCCAGCGAGAACCGTCAGAGCGCCGAGGCCGGCGGCGCTCACTAGGCGGATCATACGGGGACGAAAGGTGCTTTTTGGCTTGGCGAGGACGCTCACGGCGAATGCTTCCCGATGCTCTTGTTGTGGTTGAACCCTGCCACCTTAGAGCAGGTGGCCCCCGGGCCTCAATCGCAGACCCTCAAGGCTAGGCCCCTTAACGCTAGTGCGGCAATGCGATGAAAAAAGGGCAAAAGAAAAGGGGCGGTCCCCTTGGCGCCGCCCCTTCTCTCATTTCCCTTGCCGCCGCGTCCAGGCGGAAAGGCGTCACATGTTCGGATAGTTCGGGCCGCCGCCGCCCTCCGGCGTGGTCCAGACGATGTTCTGCGTCGGGTCCTTGATGTCGCAGGTTTTGCAGTGGACGCAGTTCTGCGCGTTGATCACGAACCTGGGGTTCGATCCATCGTCGTCGCGCACCACCTCGTAGACCCCGGCCGGGCAATAGCGCTGCGCCGGCTCGTCGTAGAGCGCGAGGTTGTGCTCGATGGGGACCGAAGCGTCCTTCAGCGTCAGGTGAACCGGCTGGTCTTCCTCGTGGTTGGTGTTCGACAGGAACACCGAGGACAGCCGGTCGAAGGTCAGCACCCCGTCGGGTTTGGGGTAGTCGATCTTCGGCATCTCCGAGGCGGGTTTCAGGCATTCGTGGTCGGCGTGCTTGTGGTGGAAGGTCCAGGGCGCCTTGCCGCCCAGGATCTTGAGGTCCAGCGCGCCATAGATCATGGAGCCGTAAAGTCCGCCGAACTTGTTGAAGGCCGGACGGAAATTGCGCGCCCGGTAGAGCTCGTCATAGAGCCAGGACTTCTTGAAGCCCTCGGTATAGCCGGACAAGAGCGGCGCGGGCGCCTCGTAGTCGGCCTTCAGGGTTTCCGCGATGGCCTCGGCGGCCAGCATCCCCGACTTCATGGCGTTGTGGCTGCCCTTGATCTTGGGCACGTTCAGGAAACCCGCCGAACAGCCGATCAAGGCGCCGCCCGGGAACACCAGTTCGGGCAGCGATTGCAGACCGCCCTCGTTCAACGCACGCGCGCCGTAGGAGACGCGCTTGCCGCCTTCCAGCAGGGTGCGGATCTGCGGATGGGTCTTGAAGCGCTGCATCTCGTTGAAGGGGGAGAGGTGCGGGTTCTCGTAGTCCAGGCCGACCACGTAGCCGACATAAACCTGGTTGTTCTCCAGGTGGTAGATGAAGGAGCCGCCCCAGGTCTTGCTGTCCATGGGCCAGCCGGCCGTGTGCATCACCAGGCCTTCCTGATGCTTCTCGGGCGCTACTTCCCAGAGCTCCTTGATGCCGATGCCGTAGGTCTGCGGATCGGACTCGTCGCGCAGGCCGAACTTCTGCTCCAGCGTCTTGGTCAGGGACCCGCGGCAGCCCTCGCCAAAGAGGGTGTACTTGCCGTGCAGCTCCATGCCCGGCTGATAGCTGTCCTTCTGCTCGCCGTCCTTGCCGACGCCCATGTCGCCGGTGGCGACGCCCTTCACCCGGCCGTCCTCGTGATAGACCACCTCGGCGGCGGCGAAGCCCGGATAGATCTCCACGCCCATCGCCTCGGCCTGCTCGGCCAGCCAGCGGCAGACATTGCCGAGGGACACGATGTAGTTGCCGTGGTTCTGCATCTGGGGCGGCAGCATCGGGACGGGAACCGAACGCCCGCCGGTCTCGCTCAGCAGCAGGAACTTCTCGTCCTTGACCGGCACGTTGAGGGGCGCGCCCTTGTCCTTCCAGTCGGGGATCAGCTCGTTGAGCGCGCGCGGCTCGAACACCGCGCCGGAAAGAATGTGCGCGCCGACCTCGGAGCCCTTCTCCAGAACGCAGACGGTGATCTCCTGCCCGGTCTCCTCGGCCAGTTGGCGCAGGCGGATCGCCGCGCCCAGGCCGGCCGGCCCGGCGCCCACGATCACAACGTCGTATTCCATGTATTCGCGTTCCATGTCTCAAACCCTCTCTCACCGGAAAAGCCCGGGTTGACGTATAGGTTAACCACCCTGCCACGGCAGCTGCGTCTCTTCAATACCCGGAGATAGCCTAAGCGCCGGTGAACTCTGTTCTTGAAGCGACTTTTCGCCGCGCGCTTTGCGACCCTATTCCCTTCGCGCGCGCGGTGCTAGCGTTGCGGCATGAGCGAAGAGCCGCAAAACCCGGAGGAGGAAGAGACCAGGGCCGCCTTGCTGGAGGCGCTGCGCTGGCAGCTTGAGATGGGTGCCGACGAGGCCTTGGAGGAGAGCCCCCAGGACCGCTACGCCCTCTCCGCCGCCGAGCACCGCGACAAGGTGACCCAGGCCAACCTGAAGGCCCAGGCCGAGGGCGAAAGCGGAAAGCCGGCCGCCCCCTCGGGCGCAGCCGTACCGGGCGGCGCGCCGGGACCCGCCCTGTTCGAGCCGAAGGCGGGCCCGCTGCAATCCAACGAGGCGGTGGTCGGCGAGGCGCGCGCCGCCGCAGACAGCGCAGGGGATATCGCGAGCCTGAAGCTGTCCGTGGAAGCCTTCGAGGGCTGCGCCCTGAAGAAGACCGCCTTTTCCTGTGTCTTCGCGGACGGAAACTCCGAAGCGCCGCTGATGATCCTGGGCGAGGCGCCCGGCGCGAACGAGGACCGCCAGGGTCTACCCTTCGTGGGCGATGCCGGCAAGCTCCTGGACCGCATGCTGGCGGCCATCGTGCGGGACCGCGAGAGCGCCTACATCTCCAACGTCATCTTCTGGCGGCCGCCGGGGAACCGCACCCCCACACCGGAGGAGACGGCGGCCTGCCTGCCCTTCGTCGAGCGCCACATCGCCCTTGCGCGCCCGAAGGTGCTGCTGCTGGTGGGCGGCAGCGCGGCCAGCACGTTGCTGGGCGAGACCCGGGGCGTGATGAAGCTGCGCGGCAAGTGGCACGCCTATCAGAACCGCTATCTCGACAAGCCGATCCCGGCCATGGTCTCGCTGCACCCGGCCTATCTCCTGCGCCAGCCGGGACAAAAGCGCCTCGCCTGGCACGACCTGCTGGAGGTCAAACGGGTCCTGGACGAGGGCGGCGACCCCCTTTCCCGGTGAGCCTAGACTCCTGCGTCCTCTTCAAGAGAGGCGTGAGAAGAAGAAGTGTCATAAGAAGGACGGGCCTTGAACCTGACCGCTGCGACCTGCCTAGAACTCGCCCTAAGGCGCGCCGCGACCCTGGCTGCCGGTCTGCTGATCGCGCTGCTCTGCGCCCTGCCAGCGATCAAGGAGACCCGCGCCCTTGAGGTCGCAGGTCCGCTCTCCGCCGCAGACGCGGCGCTCTACCGCGACATCTTCAGCCTTCAGGAACAGGGCCGCTGGAAGGAAGCCGACCGCAAGATCGACGCGCTCCAAGACCCCCTGCTGCTCGGCCACCTGCAGTTCCAGCGCTACATGCACCCGACCGCCTACCGTTCGCGCTACCGCGAACTGGCGGCCTGGCTGGAGAGGTACGGCGACCATCCCGGCGCCGAGCGCATCTACAGGCTGGCCGAAAAGCGCCGCCCCGCGGGCGCTGCCACGCCGAGGCCCCGGCGCGCCGCCGAACTGCCCTTGCAAAGCCGCTCGCTGGACCGGACCAAGCCCTACATCGCGCCGGGCCGGAGCAGCGCGGAACGGCGCGAAGCCGGACGCATTCTGGCGCAGGTGCGCCGCAACGTCCTGCGCGACCGCCTGACGGCCACGGAAAACTGGCTGAAGACCGGCGAGGTCACGCGCGGCCTCGATCAGGTCGAACAGGACGTGGCGGCGGGACTGGTCGCCGGGCGCTGGTACTACCTGGGGCGCGACCAGCGGGCCTTCGACCTCGCGGCGCCCGGCGCGCAGCGCTCGGGCGGGCTCGCCCCCTACAATGAATGGATCGCGGGCCTCGCAGCCTGGCGGCTGGACCGGCTGGAGGACTCCTTCGGTTACTTCTCGGCCTTGGCGGAAAGCGAGCGCGCCTCTCCCTGGACCCGAACGGCGGCGGCCTATTGGGCGGCCCGCGCGGCATTGAGACTGGAACGTCCGCAGGTCATGAGCGGGTTTCTCCGCCTGGCCGCAAAGGAGCCCTTCACCTTCTACGGCCTTCTGGCGCGCCACGCGCTGGGCATCGAGGTGCTGCCCGAAGAGCTGCGTCAGCCCGACGCCAGCGAGTTAAGCCTCACCGCCTCGACGCCGGCGGAACGCCGCGCCCTGGCGCTGCTCCAGATTGGCGAGCGGGGACGGGCGGAAGCCGAACTGCTGGTCGCCGGCGGTTGGGAGGATGAAGCCGGGGCCCGGCGCCTTCTGGCCATCGCCGATGCGGCGGGCATGCCGAACCTCTCCTACCGGCTCGCCTGGCAACTCATCAACTTAGGGGTGGAGCCCGAAGACCCGCAGGTGGTGGCCGGGCTCTTCCCTTTGCCGCATTGGAAACCCGAGAGCGGCTTTCAGGTCGATCGCGCGCTGATCTTCGCCTTCGTGCGGCAGGAGTCGCGCTTCGATCCCAACGCCCGCAGCCGCTCGGGCGCGCGCGGACTGATGCAAATCCTGCCCTCGACCGCGAGCTATGTTTCTGGCGACGCGGGCTATCGCTCGGGCCGTTTACGATTTCTTTACCTTCCTGAAGTAAATCTTGATCTCGGACAGCGCTACATCCTCTATCTCCTTGGTCAAGGTGCTGTGAACAAAGACCTTTTCAAGCTGGCGACAGCCTATAACGGGGGACCGGGAAACTTGGCGAAATGGCAGGCGGACATGGATCATCGGGACGACCCGCTGCTGTTCATCGAATCGCTGCCGTCGAGAGAGACACGCTTCTTCGCCGAACGCATCCTGGCAAACCTCTGGATCTACCGTGCGCGGCTGGGCCAAAAGGCCCCGTCGCTCGCCGCCCTGGCGGGAGGGACCTGGCCTACCTATCTATCATTGGACTCATTCTCCCAGGAGGCCCGCCAATATGGCGCGCATTGACGAAACAAAACCCTTTCTGCCCGTGAACATCGCGGTGCTCACGATCTCCGACACGCGCACTTCGGAGACCGACAAGTCGGGCAACCTGCTGGCGGACATGATCACCGCGGACAACCACAAGGTCGTTCACCGCGAGATCGTGAAGGACGACCAGCCGGCCATCGTTCGCCGCCTGCACCGTCTGATCGAGGACCCCTCCATCGACGTCATCATCTCGACCGGCGGGACCGGCGTGACCGGCCGCGACGTGACGCCCGAGGCCTTCATCCAGGTGATGGACAAGGTGATCGAAGGGTTCGGCGAGTTGTTCCGCTGGATCAGCTATCAGAAGGTCGGCACCTCGACCATGCAGTCGCGGGCTGTGGGCGGGGTCGCGCGCGGCACCTATCTCTTCGCCCTGCCCGGCTCGCCCGGCGCCTGCAAGGACGCCTGGATGGAGATCCTCCGCTTCCAGCTAGACAGCCGCCACCAGCCCTGCAACCTCGTCGAACTGATGCCCCGCCTGCAAGAACACATCCACGCCGCGGAGTAGCGCTGAGTAGTCAGCGCCAAGTATTCAGCGCCCCCGCCACCTTTCCAGGTCGGCACCGGTGTCGATGTCCTGTAGTTCCTCCAAGAGCGCCAGGCTGGCGCCCTGCTTTTCCAGGTTCGCCCGGGTGTCGGCCAGTGCGTGCTGGCCGCCCCAGCGCACGCCTGCAAAGGGGCTGCGGTAGCTCGGGCGGCGGGTGAGGCCGATCAGGTAGTAGCCGCCGTCGTCGGCGGGGCCGAGCACGGCGTCGTGACGGCCCAGCGCCCGGAAGGCCGCCGCCACATGGCGCGGCGCGATGCCGGGGATGTCCGCGCCGATCATGACCAGCGGGCCGGGCGGCAGGCTCGTGAAGACGCGCTCCATGCGCTGGCCCAGGTCGCCGCGCCCCTGCCCGATCAGTCGGACCGGCCCCGGCGGGTTCCAGAGTCCGGCCTTGCGCCGCTCGCTGGCCCAAGCATCCGGCGTGACGGCCAGCCAGCAGGTCCAGCGCCGGTCCGGGGAGAGACGGGTCAGGAGGCTCCGGGTCGCCTCCCTGTGAAAGCGCCAGGCCGCCAGCGCGCCCAGATCGCGCGCCAGGCGCTTCTTCACGGTCCCGAGACGCGGCGCCCGCGCCATGATCACCAGATGCCGCTGCATGCCCCGCGCGCCCCCCTCGGTCAGCGATAGTGGCGCGCCAGCCAACGCGGCGTCGCCCCCAGATAGTAGAGCGTGAGCAGCGCGAGGTTGCGCAGCGCCGTCTTCAACCAGCCGCCCTTGCGGTAGCGCTCCGCCGAGGTCACGGCCCAGCTCTCGAAAGCCGTCAGCCGCTTGCGGCCGATCTTGCGGACCAGCGCCACGTCCTCCATCAGGGGTTCGTCCGGGTGGCCGCCCAGGGCCTCATAGAAGGCCTTGGGGATCAGCAATCCCTGATCGCCGTAGGGCAGCCCAAGGCTGCGCGCGCGCCAGTTGGCCAGTCCGGCGGTGCGCCGGGCGCTCTCTCCCGGCTCGTCGAAGGCCAGTTTGAAGAAGGCGGCGCGCTCGCCCGCCGGGCCGGTCGCGTCCATGAAGGCCTCGGCCTCCTTGGCCCAGCCGTCGCCCAGGCGCGTGTCCGCGTGCAGGAACAGCAGGAAGGCGCCCGCCGCCTCGCCGGCCCCGGCGCACAGCTGCGAGCCCCGGCCCCTGGGCGCTTCCAGGAAGCGGCAGCCGGCGGCGGTGGCGGCCTCCCGCGTGCCGTCGTCGGAGCCGCCGTCGACCACGAGGACCTCCCCGATCAGGTCGCGCTGGCGGCCCGGCGTCAGGGCGGCGAGACAGCCGGGCAACTGCGTGGCGGCGTTCAGGGTCGGGATCACGATGGTGAGAGGCGCAGCACTCATGGCAGGCCCGGTGATAGCACGCCGCTCCGGCGCATGCTAAGGCTTTCCCGGATCAAAGAGCCGGAGCAAAAGGGGAGACTTCGTGAGCGGCAAGGCGACACCAGAGGCCCTCGCCGCGGCGCTTTCCGGGCTGGAGGATTTCCGGCAGGTGAGCGCCGCGGCGCTCCGCGACATGAAGACCACGGGGCTGGCGCATGACCACTACGCCATCGCGGGCTCGCCCTGGATCCTGCGCGTCCCGAAGCAGAGCCAGTTCGGCTATTCCGCCGAGCGCAACCTCGCCTATCAGGCCGCCTGCTTCAGCCGGGTCAGCCAGAGCGGCCACGCCCCCCGCCTCAAGGCCAGCCTGCCGCCCTCGCCGCGCCTGCCCATGGGCGCTCTGCTGGTCGAGTACATCGAGGGGCGCCCGCCGCGCCTGCCGGAAGACCTGCCGCTCTTGGCCTCGGCCATGGCGCGGGTCCATGCCTTGCCTCTGCCGAATGCCGGGCAGCGCCCGCCGCTGGAAGATCACCGGGACCCGGTGGCCGGCATCTGGCTGGAGATCTGCGAGCAGGCCCGCAACCTACCCGCCGCCGGGCTGAGCCCCGAGGCGGCAGCGGAGATCGAAGCCGAACTCGCCTGGGCCGAAAGCTTCGCCAAGGCCGTGGAGATCGGGGAAGGGCGGCAGCCGGTGACCTTGGTCCTGACCGACACCCACCCCGGCAACTTCCTGATCACGCCGGATGAAGAGGGCGGCAGCAAGGCCGTGATCGTCGATCTGGAAAAGGCGCTCTACGGCTCGCCGGGCGTCGATCTGGCGCACGCGACGGTCTACTCCTCCACCACCTGGGACGTCGCGACCCAGGCGGAGCTGACCAGCGCAGAGGTCGCAGAGTTCTACCGCCGCTATCTGGAGATCGCGCGGCAGAGCGGCGGGGAGGCTTTCGCCGACGCGCTCAGGCCCTGGCTGATCCCCATGCGCCGCTTCCTCTTCCTGCGCGCGATCACCTGGTGCGCGCTCTGGCGCGTCTCCCACCGGTCGGAAGCAACCGGCGGCAAGGAAAGCGCGGAGAGCACCCGCGACTGGTCGGCGGAGAACAGCCAGGCCGAGCTGATCGCCCACGTGAGGGACCGTACGGACCTCTACCTCAGCGCCCCCGTCCTGAAGCGCATGCGGGCCGAATGGCTTGAAAGCCCTGGGCTTGAGGAGCTGATCGGCTGACAGCGTATTATGTTCTTGTTTTGTTCTTTCTCCAGGTCTAAGCTCGGGCCCATGAGCGAGAGGGTGAACAAGCAGGAGCGGATCAAGGGCCGGGGCGCCGTCTCCAACGCCTCCGGCCGCTATGAGCGTTACGCCCGCGAGCACTTCGAGGACGACTGGGGCGACGGCTGGAACGAGGAGGAGGGCGACGCGCCGCGACCGCCCACCCGGGTCCTGCCGGACCGCAGCCGCAGCGTGATCGCGCGCAACCAGTCGCCGGACGTTCCCTTCGACCGTTCGATCAACCCCTACAGGGGCTGCGAGCACGGCTGCGTCTACTGCTTTGCGCGCCCGACCCATGCCTATCTGGGGCATTCGCCCGGCCTGGATTTCGAAACCCAGCTCTACGCCAAGCATGACGCCGCCGGGCTGCTGCGCCAGGAGCTCGCCAAACCCAAGTACCGGGTCGCCCCCATCGCCCTGGGCGCGAACACCGACCCCTATCAGCCGCTGGAGCGCAAGCTGAGGATCACCCGCGAGGTGATCGAGGTGCTGGCCGAGGCGAAGCATCCGCTCACCATCGTCACCAAGTCGGCGCTGGTGCTGCGCGACCTCGATCTGCTGGCGCCCCTGGCGGAGCAGAAACTGGTGCGCGTCTGCCTCTCCGTCACAACGCTCGACAAGGGCCTGGCGCGGGTGATGGAACCGCGCGCGGCCACGCCCGCGCGGCGCCTTCAGGCGATCGAGGGGCTGAGTGCGGCGGGCGTGCCCGTGACCCTGCTCGCCGCCCCCATCATCCCCGCGCTCAACGATCAGGAGCTGGAAGCGATTCTGGAGGCCGGCGCCGCCGCCGGGGCCGGGCACGCGGGCTATGTGCTGCTGCGCTTGCCGCTGGAGCTGAAGGAGCTCTTCGAGGAGTGGCTGGAAACCCACTATCCCGACCGCAAGGAGCGGGTGCTTTCCCGCCTCAGGGCCATGCGCGGCGGGGAGCTCTACGACTCGCGCTTCGGCAAGCGCCAGACCGGAGAGGGCGAGGAAGCGCGGCTTCTGGCCCAGCGGCTTCAGGCGAGCTGCAAGCGGCTCGGCCTGCAACCCAACCGCCAGGCCTGGGCCCTGACCAGCGAGCTATTCCGGCCGCCCGCCGCGGACGGGCGGCAGCTCTCCTTCCTTTAGCGCCTTCTCCGGCAAGCCCTTCTCCGGCAAGCGCCCGGCCCGGCAATAGCCCGCAGAGGCTGGACAGGACGCCCCCGGCATCCCATCTCTCTCAAAAGCAACAGAGCCCGCCCGAACGGAGACACCCCATGACCGAAAAGACCTTTGACAAGAAGGAACTGAAGAAGCGCCTCTCGCCGCTCGCCTATCAGGTGACGCAGGAAGAGGGCACCGAGCGCGCCTTCAGCGGCGACCTCTACAATGTGAAGGCCGCGGGCAGCTATAACTGCGTCGTTTGCGGCTCGCCCCTCTTCTCTTCCGAGCACAAGTTCGATTCCCGGACCGGCTGGCCCTCCTTCTGGCAGCCGGTGGAGGAAGCCGCGGTGGGCATCAAGGAAGACCGGAAACTCTGGATGAAGCGCACGGAAGTGCACTGCGCCACCTGCGGCGCGCACCAGGGCCACGTCTTCCCGGACGGGCCGGAGCCGACGGGCTTGCGTTACTGCATCAATTCCGCCTCTCTTTCCTTCGAACCCAAGAAGGATTGACCGGAGCCGCATGACAGCCCTGAAACAACATCCCGACAGCTATCCTCAAGCAGCGCTGGTCACCGGCGCGGGCAAGCGCATCGGCCGCGCGCTGGCCATGGCCTTGGCCCAAGAGGGCTACGCGGTCGCCGTCCACTACAACAGGTCGGCCGCCGAGGCGCAGAGCGTCGTGCGCGCGATCCACGACAAGGGCGGCAAGGCCGCGGCCTTCAAGGCCGACCTGATGGTCGAAAGCGAGGTCGAGGAGCTGCTCCCCGCCGCCAAGGCGAAGCTCGGCGCGATCGGCGTGCTGGTCAACAACGCCTCGACCTTCGAATGGGACACCGCGCTCAGCACCAGCCGCGATTCCTGGGACAAGGCGATCGAGCCGAACCTGCGTGCGCCCTTCGTGCTGTCCCAGGCCTTCGCCCGCAACTTGCCGGAAGAAGCGGGCGGACTGATCGTCAACATGCTGGATGAGCGGGTTTGGAACCTGACCCAGTACTTCACCAGCTACACCGTCGCCAAGGCCGGGCTCTGGACCCTGACCCAGACCCTCGCGCTGGCCTTCGCCCCGCGCATCCGGGTGAACGGCATTGGCCCGGGACCGGCGCTTCCCAGCCCGCGCCAGACCCAGGCCGAGTTCGACCGCATGGCGGCCTCCATGCCGCTCGGACGGGGCACCTCGCCCGAGGAAATCGCCGATGCTTTTCGCTTCCTGTTGAAGGCGCCCTCGGTCACGGGGCAAATGATCGCCCTTGACGGCGGCCAGCACCTGGGGTGGGCTTTGCCCCAGGAGCGGAAGGCTCCCAAGGAATAGTCCCGCCGCCGAAGGCAAGCCGACAGGAGGCCGCATGACCCGCCCGATCCCCGACCCCGCATCTCTTGGCTGCGAGGTCGCCGGTCAGAAGATCGTCGCGCGCAACATGGTGATCTCCTGCTGCATCGGCTATCCCGACGAGGAGCGCGCGCAGGCTCAGGACCTACGCTTCGATGTGGACCTGACCGTCAAGCCCCTGCGGCCCCTGGACGATTCCATCAACCTGGTGGTCGACTATGGCCCCCTGTTCGACGAGATGCGGGCGGTCTGCGCGGAAAGCCAGCCCCGTCTCCTGGAAGTCCTGGCCGATCAGATCCTGGCCGTCTTCATGAGCCACGAGCTGGTCGAGCAGGCACACGTAAGAATTGAAAAGAAATCTCTCTATGAAGACGCGGAGGGCGTTGGCGTGGAGGTCGCCTGGCGGCGGCGTTGATGCCCGCTTTGCCACCCGCAGCTTCGCGTTCCGCTGAAGGCCGTGAGGTAAGTCACTGAAAAATAACAAGCGCCAACAAAACCCCTCAAACAAGGGCAGTTTTGCACAAGGCGGGGCTGATATTTTTGACGATGGGGAGTCAACGCGAGAATCTTATATGTGACAATTTCTTTGCACTTGACACCCTAGAAAACTCAATAAATCAATATGTTAGTTCATTTGCACAAAAAATGGGCAATCTATAGAAAGTCCAATGAGTCCTAGGGGGCAGCACTTCGTGCTAGGACTTAGCCACAGAGATATCCACAAGAGTCGTGGATGACTGAAACGGCCCTATTCCGGGGGCCCAGGCAAGTCCCGGATAACAAAGGGCAAAGCCCCGATTGGCGGCAGGGCGGAGATGGTTCAACGTAAAGGACACAGGCGGCAAAAAGACCCAACCGCAGGCGGCAAACGCGCGCCGCGCCTCCTCCAAGAGGAGAAGGAGGCCTACCAATCCGGTAGCGAGCCCGCACCGTCCGACGTCTCGGCGGAATCCATTGATCCGAATGCGGGCGCCGCCGCCGCGAAAGGTCTTGCGGGGGGCGTCGAGGCGATCCGCGCCACTTGGAAGACCCTGCCGCATCAGCCTGGCGTCTACCGCATGCTCGATAAGCGGGGCGAGGCGCTCTATGTGGGCAAGGCCCGCAATCTGAAGAAGCGGGTCATCGCCTACACCCAGATAGACAAGTTGCCGCGCCGCCTGCAGCGCATGGTCGCCGAGACCAAGTCCATGGAGGTGGTGACCACGGCCAGCGAGGTCGAGGCGCTGCTGCTGGAGAGCAATCTCATCAAGCGCCTCATGCCGCGCTACAACGTGCTGCTGCGCGACGACAAGTCCTTCCCATACATCCTGATCACCCGCGACCACGACTACCCGCAGATCGCCAAGCACCGCGGTCAGCACAGTCAGGAGGGGGACTACTACGGCCCCTTCGCCTCGGCGGGCGCGGTGAACCGGACGGTGACGGCGCTGGAGAAGGCCTTCCTGCTGCGCTCCTGCTCCGACCATGTCTTCGCCAACCGCAAGCGGCCCTGCCTGCTCTACCAGATCAAGCGCTGCTCGGCGCCCTGCGTGGACCGGATTTCGCGCGCCGACTACGAGGCGCTGGTGAAGGAGGCGACGGACTTCCTGTCGGGCCGGGACAGCGGCATCCAGCGCGATTTGGCCAACCGCATGGAGCGCGCCGCCGAGGCCATGGACTTCGAGCAGGCCGCCGTCTACCGCGACCGCATTCGCGCGCTCAGCCACATCCAGTCGCGCCAGGACATCAACCTGGAGGGCATGGAGGACGCCGACGTTATCGCGCTCCACGAGGAGGGCGGGCAGAGCTGCATCCAGGTCTTCTTCTTCCGCGCCGGGCGCAACTACGGCAACCGCGCCTACTTCCCCAGCCATGACAGGGCGGAGACGCCCGAGGACGTGATGGCCGCCTTCGTGGCGCAGTTCTACGACAACAAGCCGCCGCCCCCGCTGCTGCTGCTGAGCCACAAGGCGAGCGAGGCGTCGCTGCTGGCCGAGGCGCTGACCTCCAAGGCCACCCGCAAGGTGCGGCTGCTGGTCCCGCAGCGCGGGGAAAAGCGCAAGGTGATGGAGCAGGCGCTGAGCAACGCGCGTGAGGCGCTGGCCCGGCGTCTGTCGGAAAGCTCGGCGCAGCGGAAGCTGCTCGCCGCCCTCGGCGACCTCATGGGGCTCGACCAGACGCCGGAGCGGGTCGAGGTCTACGACAACTCCCACCTCATGGGCACCAGCCCCTACGGCGCCATGATCGTCGCGGGACCCGAGGGCTTCATCAAGAACAGCTACCGCAAGTTCTCGATCCGCGAGGCCAAGACCGAAGGCGGCAAGGCGAGCGGCGGCGACGACTACGGCATGATGCGCGAGGTCATGACCCGCCGCTTCTCCCGCGCGCTGAAGGAGGACCCGGAGCGCGAGCGCGGGCTCTGGCCTGACCTCGTCCTGCTGGACGGCGGCAAGGGCCAGCTCTCAACCGCGCTGGAGGTCTTCGAGGAGCTGGGCATCGCCGACCAGCCGATCGCCGCCGTCGCCAAGGGCCCCGACCGCGACGCGGGGCGCGAGCGCATCTTCCTGCCAGGCCGCGAGCCGGTCCTGCTGCCGCCGCGCGAGCCCCTGCTCTACTTCATCCAGCGGCTGCGTGACGAGGCCCACCGCTTCGCCATCGGCAGCCACCGCCTGGGCCGCAAGAAAGCCATGGCCGCCTCGCCCCTGGACGAGATCGCCGGCATCGGCGCCAAGCGCAAGAAGGCGCTGCTGCTGCACTTCGGCTCCGCCCGCGCCGTCTCGCGCGCCGGCGTCGAGGACCTTATGGCGGTGGAGGGAATCTCAGAGACGGTCGCGAAGAAGATCCACGGGCACTTCAATCAGGCCTGAGGCCCGCCTAGCGCCGCCCGAACAGCTTCTCGATGTCGGCGAGTTTCAGTTCCACGTAGGTGGGGCGGCCGTGGTTGCACTGGCCGGAGTGGGGGGTCGCCTCCATCTGGCGCAGGAGGGCGTTCATCTCCTCCCCGTTGAGCCGCCGCCCGGCGCGCACCGAGCCGTGGCAGGCCATGGTGCCGCAGACCTCGCCCAGCCGCTCCTTCAGCGCCAGCGCCTGATCCATCTCCGCCAGTTCGTCGGCGAGGTCGTTCAGCATGCCCTTGACGTTCATCTCGCCCAGCAGAGCGGGCGTCTCGCGCACCACCAGCGCGCCGGGGCCGAAGCGCTCGACCACCAGGCCCAGTTCGGCCAGTTCATCGCCCCGCTCCAACAGGCGGTCGATGTCGCGCTCCTCCAGCTCCACCACCTCGGGGATCAAGAGCATCTGACGGGCGACGCCCTTGCCGTCGAGCTGTTGCTTCATGCGCTCGTAGACCAGCCGTTCGTGGGCGGCGTGCTGGTCCACGATCACGATGCCGTCGGCGGTCTGGGCCACGATGTAGGTGGCGTGGAGCTGCGCGCGGGCAGCGCCCAGGGGGTAGTCCTCCGCAGGCTGCGCCTCTCCGATCTCCCCGGTCTCGGGATCGATCCGCTCGGCGCGCGCGGCGGGCGCGGAGTCAAACCCGCTCAGCGGCGATTGGAAGTCGCGGGCCCGCTCGGCGAGCCCGCCCGCGGGGTGAGAGGCGCGGTAGGCGTAGCCGCCGCCGTAGGGCAGCCCAGGTCCGCCCGGACCACCGGCGCGCGGCCCCTCTTGCGGGCGGAAGGAGCCCAGCGCGCTCTCCGAGACGGTGGTGGAGGCGCGGTGACCGGCCCCCGCCAGCGCGTGGCGGCAGGCCGAGACGATCAGGCCGCGCACCAGCCCCTGGTCCCGGAAGCGCACCTCGGCCTTCATGGGGTGCACGTTCACGTCCACCTCCTCGGGCGGCAGCTCCAGGAAGAGCGCCAGCAGGGGGTGGCGGTCGTGCGCCAGGAAGTCCCGGTAGGCGCCGCGCACCGCGCCGTAGAGCAGCTTGTCGCGCACCGGCCGGCCGTTGACGAAGAGATACTGCTGCTGGCTGTTGGCGCGGTTGAGGGTCGGCAGACCGATGAAGCCGGTGAGCGCGATGCCCTCGCGCAGCGCCTCGACCGGCAGGGCGTTGTCCTGGAACTCCCGGCCCATGATCGCGCCCAGGCGCTTCAGGCGCGCATCGAAGAGATCGCCCTGTCCGGCCGGCAGGTCGAGATAGCTGCGCCCGCCCTCCTCCAACTTGAAGGCGACCAGGGGGTGCGCCATGGCCAGACGCTTCAACTGGTCCAGCACGTGTCCGGTCTCGGTGCGGTCCTGCTTCAGGAACTTGAGCCGGGCGGGGGTGGAGAAGAAGAGGTCGCGCGCCTCGATCCGCGTGCCCTTCTGCAAGGCGGCGGGCTTGGCGGCGCTCGGGCGTCCGCCCTCGACCGAGAGACTCCAGGCCTCCTCCGCGCCCTCGGCCCGGCTGGCCACGGTCAAGCGCGAGACGGCGGCGATGGAGGGCAGCGCCTCTCCCCGGAAGCCCAGGTGGCGGATGTTGACCAGGTCGCCGTCGGGAAGCTTGGAGGTCGCATGGCGCTCCAGCGCCAGCGCCAGTTCCTCGCGGTCCATGCCGCGCCCGTCATCGGTCACCACGATCAGCGCCTTGCCGCCTTCGCGCAGGGAGACCTCGATCCGGCGCGCGCCCGCGTCCAGCGCGTTTTCGACCAGCTCCTTCACAGCCGAGGCCGGGCGCTCCACCACTTCACCGGCGGCGATGCGGTTCACCAGGCTCTCGGGCAGACGCCGAATGGTCTTGGTTGCTTGGGCTTTGGGTGCTTCGGTCATGGGCGCGACTCGGACCCTCCTTCCTCCTCTAAGAGAACGGCTGGCAGGCCCGATGGCAAGACCCAGTAACGGAGAGTTATCCCCTAGCCGCGCGGGGCCGGACCCGCCTCTTCGGGCGCCGCCCTGGTCGCCTCCACGTCCTGCGGCTTGCCGACCACGACCACGGTCAGCTTGTCCGGCTGGAACAGCTCGGCGGCGACCCGCTTTGCGTCCTCCAGGGTCACGGCCTCGATGTAGGCGTTGCGGCTGTCCAGGTAGTCGATGCCCAGGTTCTCCTGCTGCATGCCGACCAGCATCCCCGCGATGCGCGGAGAGTTGGAGAAGCGCAAGGGGAAGGAGCCGGTCAGATAGGTCTTGGCGTGCTCCAGTTCCTCGGCGCTCGGACCCTCGGCGGCCATGCGCGCCCACTCCTCGCGAATCACGGCCAGGGATTCGGCGACCCGCTCGTTGGCGGTCGCCGTACCGCCGACCAGAAGCGCCGCATCGTCGAAGGGATAGAGATAGCTGCCGACCGAATAGGCGAGGCCGCGTTTCTCGCGCACCTCTTCGAAGAGCCGCGAGGAGAAGCCGCCACCGCCCAGGACGTAGTTCACCACGTAGGCGGTGTAGTAGTCCGGGTCGCCGCGCAGCACGCCTTCATGCCCGAAGGAGACCACCGACTGCGGCACCTCCTGCTCCACCACCATTGTCTCGCCCAGGTTCTGTGGGGAGACCGTCTCGTCCGGCAAGGCACTGCCCTCCGCCGGCAGGCTGGAGAAGACCAGGTCCAGAATTCCGCCCAGTTCTTCGGGCGTGATGTCGCCCACCACGCCGATCTTGAGGCGGTCCAGGGTCAGCTCCTGGCGGCGGTAGCCGTCCAGGTCCGCGACGGAGATTTCAGTCACACTCTCGACGGTGCCGTCGGAGTTGTTGCCGTAGGGGTGATCGGGAAAGAAGGATTTCCAGAGCACGCGCGAGGCGATCGATCGGGGATCGGTCTCCTGGCGCGACAGGCCAACCAGGATCTGGCCGCGGATGCGCTCCACCGGCTCCTCATCGAAGCGCGGCTCGCTAAGGCTGAGCCGCAACAACTCCAGCGCCTCCGCCCGGTTCTCCGTCAGGGTCTGGAAGCTGCCGGAAAAGCGGTCCCGGCTGGCGGAGAAGGAGAGCTGGATGGAGAGGTTTTCCAGCTTCGCGCGGAAGGTCTTGGAGTCATAGGGGCCGGCGCCCTCGTCCAGAAGTCCGGCGAGCATGTTGGCCGTCCCCGGCTTATCCGCCGGGTCCAGCGCGGTCCCGCCCTTGAAGGAGAACTCCATGGAGAAGATGGGGTTGCTGTGGTCTTCGATCAGCCAGGCCTCGATGCCGCCCGGGCTCACCACCCGCTGCACCTCGGCCGCGCGCACCTGCTGAAGGCTCGCGATCAAGAGGGTGAGAGCGACGGTCAGGAGCAGCAGCAAGCCCAGGGCCTGCGCGGGTCCGCGGTCGTGGCGAAGGACGGCGCTGCGGGGTTTCATCAAGGCAAACCTCGTCATGACGTGGGCTCCGCGCGCAGTTCGCGCGTCACCGAATGGTTGATCTGCAAGACCGCGCGGGCGGCGGCTTCGACCTCCTCGCGGGTCACCGCCTCGATGGACTCAGGCCAGCTTTCCACCTGTTCGATGCTGCGGCCGGAAGCCAGGGCCTCACCCAGCACGCGTGCGCCGGTCGAGAGGTCGTCGCGCGCGTAGATGGCGGCGGCGGTCAGGCGCTTCTTGGCGTCCGCCACCTCCTGCTCGCTCACGCCCTCCTTGAGCAGAAGAGCGATCTCGGCGCGCAAGGCGGCCTCCAAATCCTCTAGCTCCACGCCCTGCCGCGGCGAAGCGTAGAGGCCGAAGACGCTGCGATCGAGGGCAGAGGCGTCGTAGTAGCTGCCCGCGCTCACCGCGAGCCCTTCATCCACCACCAGCTTGCTGTAGAGCCGGGCGCTGGCGGCGCCCCCCAGCAGTTCGGACAGGACCTGCAAGGCATAGGCATGCTCGCCGCCGGGGCTGTTGTAGCCCGGCGCCAGATAGTCGATGCCAAGTGAGGGCTGGCGCACCCGGTCGCTCTCCAGAACGGCGCGGCGGGGCGCGGTCTGGGGCGGCTCGCTGAGGCGCTTACGCTCGGGCACCGGACCGGCGGCGACCTGGCCGTAGGTGCGCTCGGCCAGCGGGCGCACCTCTTCCACGGTGATGTCGCCCGCGATCACAACCACGGCGTTGTTGGGGCGGTACCAGTCCTTATAGAAGGTCAGGGCGTCCTCGGTGGTGAGTTGGCTCACCTCCTGGGGCCAGCCGATGATGGGCGTGCCGTAGGGGTGGTTCAGGAACAGGCTGGCGCGGGCCATTTCGCCCAACTGGCCGCCCGGCTCGTTGTCGACGCGGCTGCGTCGCTCTTCCAGCACCACCTGCAACTCCGGCAGCACCACCTCGTCGGAGAGCTGGAGGTTGGTCATGCGGTCGGCCTCGTTGGCCATCATGATCTCCAGCCGGTCCGCGGCCACGGTCTGGTAGTATCCGGTGTAGTCCCAGGAAGTGAAGGCGTTCTCCTGCCCGCCGTTGCGCGCGACGATCTCGCTGAACTCGCCGGGCTCCAGCTTGTCGGTCCCCTTGAACATCAGGTGTTCCAGGAAGTGCGCGACCCCGGACTTGCCCGGCGGCTCGTCGGCGGCGCCCACCTTGTACCAGATCATGTGGGTGACGATGGGCGCGCGGGAATTGTTGATCACCACGACCTGAAGACCGTTGTCGAGCGTGAAGCTCTCCGGGTCGAAAACCCCGGCTTCAGCCTTGCCGACCGGCAGCGTCGCGGCCACGGCGGCCAAAAGCGCCAAGCCTGTCAGAACGCTGCCGAGGAATGCGGGAACCTTCATCGGAACTCCTCAAGAATGAGACGTTGTTTCCTTCGCCAAGAGATGTAGGCGTCGAACCGGGCAAAAGAAAGGCGGGAGCGCCTGTGGCTGCCCCCGCCCTTGCTTGAACGGCTTTCTCGGCCGCGCAGCGGATGCCGCTTAGAAGATGCCTTCGAAGATCGCCCGGCGGCGGCGCTCAATCACCGGCGTGTCGCCGGCCGTGGGCGGCTGGCCCAGCGCCTCGTTCTCACGCAGCCGCTGCTGCTCGGCCTGCGGGTCGATGATCTCACCCGCCTCCTCCGGTTCGCGCCAGAAGATCAGGCTCTCGACGAACGAGGCCTGCTGGGAGGCGAGCTGCTGGCTTTCCTGGTTGATCTGCTGGCGGATGGCGGGATCCACCTCCTCGGCGCCGGCCTTGGCCAGAAGCGCCTGCTCGCCGGCTGAGCGCGACGAAGACGCAGCCGCCGCCGCAGCGGCAGCCGTGGCGCTCTCATCCTGACGGAAGACGGCCGAGCGCGCCTGATCGGTCGTGGTGCCGGTCTGAGGGCGCGGCGCGCCGGGATCGGGCGGACGCAGACCATAGTTGGGCGGCAGGGAAAGCGGCGCCTGACGCACCACCCGGAATTCGTCGGGCGGCGTCTTGCGGGTGGTGTCGAAGGTCTCCCGCACGCTGCTGCAGGCGCTCAGCCCGATGGCCAGCGCCAGGAGCGGCAGAAGCCGGCGCAAGGCGCTCAACTTCCTAGAGCTGCCTTCTTGGGCGTTACGTCCGTGGGAGAAACTGGACATGACTGCACCTTTTCGGTTTTCAAACATCGGCCTTCTTTTTACTCCGCTCTTCGGACCCAAACAAGGCGTCCACGAGAACCAGCACGACGCCGATGAAGATCGCGCTGTCGGCAATGTTGAAAGAGGGCCAGTGCCAGCCCTGCCAATGGAAATCCAGGAAGTCCACCACCGCGCCGATGCGCAGGCGGTCGATGGCATTGCCCAGCGCGCCCCCGGCGATCAGGCCGTAGGCGAGACTGAGACGCTCGCCGAGCTGGCCTGAGATCCACTTCAAGAGGACGAGGGCGACCAAAGCGGCCAGACCCGCGAGCAGAAGATCCTGATAGGGCAGCCGCGACTCACCGAAGAGGCCGAAGCTGACCCCCTGGTTGAACACCAGCACGAGGTTGAAGAATTCGGTCACCTGCTCGCTCCAGCCCGCGCCCTCGGCGCGTTCCAGGATCGCGGCCTTCGTGATCTGGTCCGTGACCAGCGCCATCAAGAAGCCGAGATAGCCATAGACCGTGTCGCGCGTGATCATCCCCGCCCCTCTCAGGCCACTTCGTTGGAGGCGTCTTGAGGCAGCGCCTCGACCACCTCCGCGCAGCGCCGGCAGGTGCCAGGCGCGGCCTCCGACTCACCCACTTCCGGCAGGACCTTCCAGCAGCGCTGGCACTTGTCGCCCTCCGCCGTCACCGGCAGCACGGCGACCTGCGGAACATCCTCAAGGCGGTAGGCGCCCTCGGGTCCCGGTCCCTGCTCCAGGGCGATGTCGGAAGTGATCGCGACTTCGGCGAGATCGACCGCCTCGACGGCCTCCATCAGCGCCGGGTCCTCGATGAAGACCTTGGGAGCGGCCTGCAAGGAGGAGCCGATGCGCTTTTCCGCGCGCTCCAGCTCCAGGGCGCCGGTGACCACGCGGCGCACGCGGCGCACCTTTTCCCACTTCGCCGCCAGGGCCTCGTCACGCCAGGCCGCGGGGATCTCGGGATAGGTGCGCAGATGCACCGACTCCGGCGCCTTGCCGCGCTGCCACCAGGCCTCCTCCGCCGTGAAGCAGAGGATCGGCGCCAGCCAAGCCGTCAGGCAGTCGAAGAGCCTGTCCAAGACGCTGAGACAGGCCCGGCGGCGCAGGGAGTCCTTGGCGTCGCAATAGAGCGAGTCCTTGCGCACGTCGAAGTAGAAGGCCGAGAGGTCCAGCGCGCAGAAGTCATGCAGGCTGCGGTAGAGGGCATGGAACTCGAAGCTGTCGGCAGCCGCGCGCACCTGCGTATCGATCTCCTGCACGCGGTGCAGCACCCAGCGCTCCAGTTCCGGCATCTCGGCTTCCGGCACCCGGTCCGCCTCGTCGAAGTCCTCCAGCGCGCCCAGCAGATAGCGCAGCGTGTTGCGCAGGCGGCGATAGGCGTCGGTCTGGTACTTGATGATGTGCTCACCGATGCGCAGGTCCTCGGAGTAGTCCGAGGCCACCACCCAGAGACGCAGGATATCCGCGCCGTAGGTCTTCATCACCTCATGCGGCGAGACGATGTTGCCCAGCGACTTCGACATCTTGCGGCCCTGCTCGTCCAACACGAAGCCGTGGGTCAGCACGGCGTCGAAGGGCGCGCGGCCCCGCGTGCCGGAGGACTCCAGCAGCGAGGTGTGGAACCAGCCGCGATGCTGGTCGGAGCCCTCAAGGTAGAGGTCGGCCGGCCACTTCAGCTCCGGCCGCGCCTCCAGCACGTAGCTGTGGGTCGAGCCGGAATCGAACCAGACCTCGATGACGTCGAAGACCTGCTCGTAGTCGGCGGGATCGTATTCGTTGCCCAGCCAGCGCGACGGCGGGCTGGAGAACCAGGCGTCACCGCCCTCCGCCTCGAAGGCTTCGGCGATGCGGTCGATCACCGCCTGGTCGCGCAGCGGCTCGCCGCTTTCCTTGTGGACGAAGACCGGGATCGGCACGCCCCAGAGGCGCTGGCGCGAGACGCACCAGTCGGGTCGCTGCTCGATCATGGCGCGCAGGCGCGTCTTGCCCGGCGCGGGCACGAAGCGGGTCGCGTCGATGGCCGCCAGGGCCTTGTCGCGCAGTCCGTTGGTCTCCATGGAGATGAACCACTGCGGGGTGTTCCGGAAGATCAGCGGCGCCTTGGAGCGCCAGGAGTGCGGATAGCTGTGGCGCAGCTTGCCCTTGGTCAGCAGCTTGCCGGCATAGGCCAGCTGCTTGATGACCGCGACGTTGGCGTCGCCCTCCTTGCCATCGGAATCGTAGATCACCGTGCCTGCGAACAGCGGCACGTGGGGCAGGAAGCGGCCCTCCCCATCCACGTTGTTGGTGATCTCCAGACCGTGCTCGCGGCCCAGCTTCCAGTCGTCCTGGCCGTGGCTGGGGGCGACATGCACGAAGCCGGTGCCCTGATCCATGGTGACGAAATCGCCGGGCAGGAGCGGCACCTCGAAGTCGTAGCCGCCCTCCGTCTCCGGACGCCCGGCGAAGGGGTGAGCGGCGACGGAGCCCGCCAGCGCCGCGCCCTTCATCTCGGCCAGGACCTCGTAGTCCTCAATCTTGGCGTCCTTGGCGACCTGCTCGGCCAGGGCCTTGGCGAGCACCAGCGTTTCGCCGGGCTCGGCCTTGCTGGTCTCCTCGACCGCACCGACCTTCAGGACCAGGTAGTCTTCCTCTTCGGCGTAGGCGACCGCGCGGTTGGAGGGGATGGTCCAGGGCGTGGTGGTCCAGATCACGACCGAGGCGCCTTCCAGCGCGGGAAGGCTCGCCTTGGTGACCGGAAAGCGCACCCAGATGGTGTGGGAGGTGTGTTCGGCGTACTCGACCTCGGCGTCGGCCAGGGCGGTCTTCTCCACCACCGACCAGAGCACGGGGCGGAACCCGGCGTAGAGGCCGCCGTTCATCAGGAACTTGCCGATTTCGCGCACGATCTGCGCCTCGGCGGAAAAGGCCATGGTGGTGTAGGGCTTCTCCCAATTGCCGAGCACGCCGAGGCGCTTGAACTCGCCGATCTGGATGTCGATCCACTTCTCGGCGAAGGCACGGCATTCCTGTCGGAAGGTCACCTTGTCCACGGCGTCCTTGTCCTGGCCGCGCTCGCGGTAGCCCTCCTCCACCTTCCATTCGATGGGCAGGCCGTGGCAGTCCCAGCCGGGCACGTAGTGCGCGTCCTTGCCCAGCATCTGCTGGGAACGGTTGATGGTGTCCTTCAGGATCTTGTTGAGCGCGTGGCCCATGTGCAGGTGGCCGTTCGCGTAGGGCGGGCCGTCGTGCAGGATGAACTTCTCGCGGCCCTTGGAGGTCTCTCGCAGGCGGTCGAACAGGCCGATCTCCTCCCAGCGCGCGAGGATCTCGGGCTCCTTGGCGGGCAGCCCGGCGCGCATGGGAAAGTCGGTCTTGGGCAAAAAGACGGTGGACTTGTAGTCGCGGGTCATGATGTTTCGCTAGCTCTGTCAGTGGCCGGACGCCCGGCTCTCGTGTGAGAGGAAAGGCGTCCCCGGCGGATTTATCTGGTCGTTCGGCGGCGGGCTCGAAAGCTGCGCCTCCTTTGGGGGCGCGGGCTCCAAGCACGATTACCCGACCCTCGTATCACCCGAGGGCCGGGCCGGTAATTCGCTCGCTCACTCGACCGTCACGCCACTGTTTCATGGCGCGCGATGGTAGCCGAGACGCCCCCAAGGTCAAGCCTCGCTTTCTTGCAGGGCGCGGCGGGCGCGGTCGGAATCCCGGCGCATCTGCTCGGTCATGGCTTCCAGGCTCTCGAACTTCTCCTCGGCGCGCAGGAACTCGACCAGCTGCACGCGCAGATGCTTGCCGTAGAGATCGCCCGACCAATCGAAGAGGAAGGTCTCCAAAAGCGTGTCTTTGCCCTCGACTGTCGGGCGGCGTCCCAGGTTGGCGACGCCGGGCAGATAGCGGGTCTCTCCGCCCTCGTCCACGCCCGCGCGCACGGCGTAGATGCCATGCTTGGGCTCCAGATAGCCGTCGAGGCGGAGGTTTGCGGTCGGGAAGCCCAGCGTGCGGCCCAACTGCTGGCCCTTCTCGACCCGGCCCTCGATCTCGAAGGCCCTGCCGAGCAGGGCGGCGGCGCCCTTCGGGTCGCCCTCGCGCAGCCGCTCGCGGATCAGGCTCGAGGAAAAGACGGCGCCGCCCTCGGCCGCCGTGACCGGCTCCACCACGCTGAGGCCGAAGCCCAGCCGCTCGCCCATCTGCGCCAGAAGCTGGGCGTTGCCGCGCCGCTTGTGGCCGAAGCAGAAATCCCAGCCGATCACCACATGGCTGATCCCCATGCCTTCCAGAAGGATGTCCTCGACGAAGGACTCCGCGCTGCGCTGGGAGAACTCCCGGTCGAAATGCACGGCGACCATATGGTCGATGCCGAGCGATTCCAGCACCCGCGCCTTGATCCGGAAAGGAGTCAGGCGGAACGCCGGCTGGTCGGGCTGGAAGACCTCGCGGGGATGCGGCTCGAAGGTCAGGACCAACGAGGGCGCTCCGGCCTCGGCGGCCTGGCGCTTGACCCGCTCCAACAGCACCTGGTGGCCCAGATGCACGCCATCGAAGTTGCCGATGGCCACCACGCCGCCGCGCGCCTCGTCGGGAAGGGTCTCGCTGTGCCGGAAGATCGTCATGGGAGTTGGATAAGACGCATGCCCGGCAAAGGCAAGAGGGCGGCCCGGAGCGCTCTCGCCCCAGGCCGCCCTCTTGGCCGAACAGCGCTGTCCTTACTGGCCGCCGCCCAGGGAGTGGACGTAGACCGTCAGCATCTTGATGGTGGCCGGGTCCAGGCGGTTCTCCCAGGCAGGCATCACACCTTGTTGGGGGTTGGTGATCTGGGCCGCGACTTCCTCGACCGTGCCGCCGTAGAGCCAGACCTGATCGTTCAGGCGCGGGGCGCCCAGATCGTGGTTGCCCGATCCGTCTTCCATGTGACAGGCCGCGCACTGCTCCAGGTAAAGGGCCTCGCCCTCGCCTGCCAGCGCGCCGTCGTGTTCCCCGCCGGAGAGCGAGACGACGTAGTTGGCGATCTGGCCGATCTCCTCCTGGCTGTAGATCTGCCCGAAGACAGGCATCTCCGAATAGCGGGTGTCCGGGTTCTCGTCCCAGCGGATGCCGTGCAGCAGGGTCGTGTGGATCGCCTCCAGGCTTCCGCCCCAGAGCCAGACGTCGTCGGCCAGGCTTGGATAGCCGCCGCTCTGTCCGGCCCCGCCCTGGGCGTGGCAGGGCGCGCAGTTGCTGGCGAAGGCCGCGCCGCCGCCCGCAACGGCGAAGTTCAGGAGATCGCCGTCTTCGAGGATCGCCGGAAGTTCCGCCTGCTCGATGGCGCTCAGGTATTCGGCCTGTCCGGCCTTGGCGCGGGCCACCTGGTCGCGCACCGTGTCGCGCTGGGAATAACCCAGCAGACCCTCGGTGGAATCGCTCCACAGCGGGATGGCCGGATAGAGCACCACATAAACGGCGGCCCAGACGATGGTCGCGTAGAAGACATAGAGCCACCACTTTGGCAGAGGCGTGTTCAGCTCCTTGATGCCGTCCCACTCGTGGCCGGTCGTGTCGGTGCCGGTGATCTGGTCTTTCTCAATCTTTGTCGGCATTGCTCTTCGCCTCTTCAAGGTCGTCGCGCAGCGGGATCTCCGCGTGCCGCTCCATGCTCTTCTTACGCTTCGGCCAGTAGGCCCAGGCGATGATGCCTAGGAACAGCAGCATCAGCCAAAGCACCCAGAAAGAACGCAGGAAGGCGATCAGGTCCTCCATCGAAGCCCTCCCCCGCCTACTGCTTCAGGTCCGCGGGATCGACATCCGCGAAGTCGACCATGCGTCCCAAAATCTGCATGTAGGCCACCAGCGCATCCATCTCGGTAAGCCGCGCGGGGTCGCCGTCGAAGTCGCCGGTCGCCGCCTTGGGGTAGCGCTGAAGCAGCGCGTCCCAGTCGGCGTTGGGGTCGGCTTGGTCGCGCAGGTCGGCCAGCGCCGTCTCGATCTGCTCGTCGCTATAGGGAACGCCCACCGCGCGCAGCGTCTTCAGGTGCTCCGGCGCGTCATCGAAGCCGAGCTCGTTCTCCGCCAGGAAGGGATAGGCGGGCATGATCGATTCCGGCACCACCTCGCGCGGGTTGATCATGTGCGCGACGTGCCAGTCGTTGGAGTACTTGCCGCCGACGCGCGCCAGATCGGGTCCGGTGCGCTTGGACCCCCACTGGAAGGGATGGTCGTACATGGACTCCGCCGCCAGCGAGTAGTGACCGTAGCGTTCCAGCTCGTCCCGGAAGGGGCGCACCTGCTGGCTGTGGCAGTTGTAGCAGCCCTCGCGGATGTAGATGTTGCGCCCGGCCAGCTCCAGCGGCGTGTAGGGGCGCACGCCCTTAACCCGCTCGATCGTGCTCTCGATGGTGTAGAGCGGCACGATCTCGATCAGCCCGCCGATGGAGACGGTGATGAGGGAGAGCACCAGCATCAGGATGACGTTGGTCTCGATCTTCTCGTGTTTTTTCCACCAAGCCATGTCTCGTCCCCCTTATTCGGCCGGCTGCGCGGCCGGGCCCTCGCCCGGGACCAGCGCTTTTTCGTGTCTGACGTCGCCACGGCAGGTGCGGATCAGGTTGTAGACCATGATCAGAGAGCCGATGACGAACAGCAGGCCGCCCAGCGCGCGGATCACGTAGAAGGGATGCATCGCCTCCACGGTCTCCACGAAGGAGTACTGAAGGAAGCCGAGACTGTCGTAAGCCCGCCACATCAGGCCCTGCATGATGCCGGAGATCCACATGGCGGTGATGTAAAGCACGATACCGACAGTGCTGATCCAGAAGTGGTAGTTGACCAGCCGCACCGAATAGAGCCGCGTGTAGCCGTACATGCGCGGCAGCATGTAGTACATCGCGCCGAAGGAGATGAAGGCGACCCAGCCGAGCGCACCCGAATGCACGTGGCCGATGGTCCAGTCCGTGTAGTGCGAAAGGCCGTTGACCTGCTTGATCGACATGACCGGCCCCTCGAAGGTCGACATGCCATAGAAGGCGACCGAGGTGACCAGGAAACGCAGGATCGGGTCGGTGCGCAGCTTGTCCCAGGCCCCCGAAAGGGTCATGAGGCCGTTGATCATGCCGCCCCAGGAGGGCATCCACAGCATGATCGAGAAGACCATGCCCAGCGTCTGCGCCCAGTCCGGCAGGGCGGTGTAGTGCAGGTGGTGCGGACCCGCCCAGATGTAGAGAAAGATCAGCGCCCAGAAGTGGATGATCGAGAGGCGGTAGGAATAGACCGGCCGCTCCGCCACCTTGGGCACGAAGTAGTACATGATGCCGAGGAACCCGGCCGTCAGGAAGAAGCCGACGGCGTTGTGCCCGTACCACCACTGGGTCAGGGCGTCCTGCACGCCGGAGAAGAGGCTGTAGCTCTTCGCGCCGAACCAGGAGACCGGCAGCGAGAGGTTGTTGACGATGTGCAGCAGCGCCACGGTCACGATGAAGGCGAGGTAGAACCAGTTGGCCACGTAGATGTGGGGTTCCTTGCGCTTCATGATGGTGCCGAGGAAGACCAGGAGGTAGACCACCCAGATCACCGTCAGCCAGATGTCCACGTACCACTCGGGCTCGGCGTACTCACGCCCCTCGGTGATGCCGGCGACATAGCCCGTGGCCGCCAGCAGGATGAAGATCTGATAGCCGAAGAAGATCACAAGCCCGGCGTTCTCTCCGCCGAAGAGGCTCGCCCGGCAGGTGCGCTGGACCACGTAAAGAGAGGTCGCCAGAAGCGCGTTGCCGCCGAAGGCGAAGATCGCCGCGGAGGTGTGGACGGGGCGCAGCCGCCCGAAGGTGGTGTACTCAAGCCCCAGGTTCAGCTCGGGAAACACGAGCTGCCAGGCGATCAGGTCGCCCATGAGAAAAGCCACGACGCCCCAAAAGACGGTGGCGATGCACATCAGGCGAATGGCGTGGTCGTTATAGGCGACCCGGTCTGCAGCAGCGCTGTCGGCCATAGCGTCCTCTTTTAAAAGACTTTCAAAGTGTTCCTTGTTCCCCATCCCCCCGACAGCGAACGCACGACAGCGTCGGCGCCCGCCCTGACCTGAGCGATGCCGGCCTTTAGTGACAGGGGTTCGCCCTTGCAGCATTGATCTATCTCAATGCGCCGCGCGAAGGCTTGGACGATCTATTCAACCACTATTTGGCATGCGGGCTATGATCGCCGGCGAAGGGAAATCGGGCTCTCCGGAGGAAGGGGGGCGCCGGCCTTGGCCGCAGCCCAGGGGAAGGGAACACGCCATGAGCGACAGCGACAGCATCCCGGTCTTTTCAGGCCCGAAGCCCGTCATCCGGCATATCGATACCAGCCAGCCCTGGACCTGGCTGGCAAAGGGCTTCGCCGACATCAAGGCGGCGCCGGGCGTTAGCCTCGCCTATGGGTTGCTGGCGGCGGTCTCCAGCTTTCTGCTCTCCATGGGCATCTGGGCGGCGGACCTCTTCTTCTATCTGATTCTGCCGCTGATAGCCGGCTTCATGCTGATCGGACCCATGCTGGCGGTCGGCCTCTACGAGACCAGCCGCCGCCTCCAGGCGGGCGAACCCGCGACGCTGGGCGATTCGCTTTCCGCCTTTAAGCGCAACGGCGGCCAGATCGCGGCCATGGGGCTTGTCCTGATGCTCTTCCTGCTCGCCTGGATCCGCATCGCCACCTTGCTCTTCGCGCTCTTCTACAGTCAGCAACCGCCGAGCCTGGGGCTGGAGAACCTGCTCGACAGCCTCCTGATTCAGCCGGAGTCGCTCTCCTTCCTGGCGGTCGGCACCATCATCGGCGGCGTGCTGGCGCTGATCGCCTTCTCGATCTCGGTGGTCGCGATCCCCATGCTGCTGGACCGCGACACCAACGTCTTTTCCGCCATCGCGACCTCGGTCACGGCGGTCAAGGAGAACCCGGTCGCGCTGATCACCTGGGGCGCCCTGATCGTGCTCTTCATCGGCGCGGGCATGGCGACGGCCTTCCTCGGCCTGATCGTGACCCTGCCGCTGATCGGCCATGCGACCTGGCACGCCTACAAGGATGTCGTTACATACGAAGGGGCGTGACGCCGCTACCCGGCGATCTCTTCATAGACCGCGAGGGTTTCGCGCGTGACGCGCGCATCTGAGAAGTGGCTCACCGCCAGCTTGCGGCCTTCGCGCCCCATGGCGGCCCTCGTCTCCGGGTCTTCGATCAACCTCTTCGCGGCCTCCGCCAGCGCGCGCCAGTCTCCTTCAGCCACGATCAAGCCGTTCACGCCGTCGCGCACGATCTCCCGGCAGCCGGGCAGGTCGCTGGCGATCAGCGCGCGGCCCACCGACGCCCCTTCGATCAGGCACCGCGGCACGCCCTCTCCGTAACGGCTCGGCAGCACCACGGCGTGGCAGGAGGCCATGAGCGCCGGCATGTCGGCGCGGGCGCCCAGCCAGACGAGGCATCCCTCCTCCTCCCAGGAACGAAGGCGGCTCTCGGGGATGGCGCCCGGCGCGCCCTCATCGGGAGCGCCGGCCAGGAGGAATTCGACGGCCACGCCCTGCTGCTTGAGCTCGGCGCCCGCGCGGGCATAGTCGGCGATGCCCTTCTTTTCGATGAGGCGGGAGGCGAGCAGGAAGCGAACCGGCGGGAAAGGCGGCTCCTCGGCCTCGGCGAAAAGATCGGTGTCGACGCCGGACCCCAGGATGACCCGGCCCCGGGCCCTGACCGCAGCGCCGGGGGCGATGGTCTCCAGGTCGGCTGCATGCTCTGTCACGATGCGCGCCTTGGCGGGCGTGATGAACGCAACCCAGCGGCGGATCAATCCCTGCAGCAGGCGCCACTTGGGACCGCCTTCGGTGAAGACATGGCCGACGCCGGTGATGGAGTGGACCCGCGCGGGCACGCCAGCGAGCTTCGCGGCCAGCCCGCCCAGCAGCACGGCCTTCAGCGTGACATGATGCACGAGGTCGGGTTTGAGCTCGCGGTAGAGCTTCAGGATCGCGAAGAGCGATTCCGCCGCCGCCAGCGGGCTCATGCCATGGCGCTTGAAGGGGATGGAGTGTGCGGCAAAGCCGAGCGCCTCGATATCGGCCTGACGCGGGTCGGGCGCGGTGGCGACCTCGACCCGCCAGCCTGCCTTGGACGCGGCCTTGGCGAGGGCTGCGCGATGGGCCAGGAAGTAGCCCGCATCGCTCACCAGATATAACAGGCGCTTGGCCATGGGCTCCCCGCCCCCAAAGAGGTGATCTTCCTAAACGTAGAGGTAGGCGATGTAGCCCACGTAGGCCGCCAGAAGCAAGCTGCCCTCGCTGCGCGACAGCCGGTTCTCACTCTTCAGCAGCACGCCAACCAGCAGCGTCGCCGCCAGACAGATCCAAACGTCGACTTGAAGAATCTGCGGCGCGACCGGGATCGGGGCAAAGAGCGACGCGCCGCCCAGAATGGCGAAAACGTTGAAGACGTTGCTGCCCAGCACGTTGCCGAGCGCCACGTCGGAATGACGCCTGAGCGCGGCGACGACGGCGGTCGCCAGTTCGGGCAGAGAGGTGCCGACGGCGACAAGGCTGAGGCCGATCACGGCCTCGGAGACCCCGAAGGCCATGGCGACATCGACCGCCCCGTCGATCAGCCAGTGCGAGCCCAGGACCAGCGTCGCGATGCCCGCCGCCGCCACGACGAAGCCGATGCCCAGGTTCGCCCCCTTGTTCTTCGAAGGCAGGCGCATCTCCTCCAGCATCTCGTCGTCCATCGCGGGGCCGTGTTTCTGACGGCGGTAGGAGAAGATCAGGATTGCCGCCAGCACCACCAGCATGGCGATCCCCATCCAGGCGGTGATCACTCCCAGGAAAGCCAGCACGATCAGCAGCAGCGCGCCGCCGAGCACCGCCAACGCCTCTCCGCCGCAGCGCTCCAACTTGGCAGGCATGGGGTAAATCACGGCGGCCGTGCCAAGGATCAGAAGCAGGTTGGCGATGTTGGAGCCGACGATGTTGCCGGTGGTGATGTCCGGCTTGCCCTGCAGCACCGCCTCCAGCGAGACCACGAACTCCGGCGCGGAGGTGCCGAAGCCGACGATCACCACGCCGACGAAAAGCGGAGAAATGTTGAGGGAGCGCGCGAGGATCACCGCGCCGCGCACCAGCGCTTCACCGCCCACGAAGAGCAGGAACAGACCGACACCAATCAGAAAATAGCTCATGGAGCAGAATGGTTCTTGTGTAGCGGCACGCGTATTCCCCCGGATCGCCCCCCTGATGAAGTTCAGTCCGACCGGAGGCGGAATGCCGAAAAAGGCATGGCGGGAGATATTGGCCGCGTCCCGGCGAATGCAAGATTTAAAGCCGAAACGGCGGCGCCGAAAGGACGCGTCGGAGAGGTTTCAGGACTGCTGATGGGGTCTTACTGCTCCAACCGGAAGCGGATCGGCACGCGCAGTTCGGAGGCGACCGCCCGGCCATTCTCGGTCGCGGGCGTGAAGCGCCAGCCGCGCACCGCTTCCAGGGCGGCTGCGTCCAGGCTTGCCACGCCGCTGGCCTCGGCCAAGGCGATCTGCTCCGGCAGACCGGCCGGCGACAGGGTGACGAGCACCACGACCAACCCCTCCTGCCCGCGCCGCCTCGCGATCAAGGGATAGTCGGGTGGCGCATTGCCCGCGGCAGGGGAGGCTGCGCGGCTGGCCCCCGTGCTGCTTCCCGCCCCGTCGCCCGGGCTGCTGGAGGCGGATCCGGAGGGGGCGCCCGCGTGAGTTTCTTGCGAGGCTGAAGCGGGCGGCAGGGCCGCCTGCTGGGGGATCGACGGCTTCACCGGCGGCGGGGAGACCGCAGCCGGCGGCGCTGCCTGAGACGTTGATTGAGGCGTTGACTGAGACGGTGTTGCCGCCGGCGCTTCGACGGGCTCCGGGCTTTCCGCCATCGCCTGTCCACCGGCTTTCGCGGCGGGCTCCCTGGCAGGCTCGGGGTCGGGCGCAGGAACGGGGGCAGAAACGGGGGCAGGAACCGGCTCGGCGACAGCGGCCACGGGGGGCGTCGCGACCTGCTGGCTGGGCGCCGTGATGGGGAGCGGGCGCGGCTGAGGCGCTGGCAACTCCGCGTCTTGGGGTTGTTGGGGCCGAGCAGGCGCCTGAGAGCGCTGAGGCGGTTGGGGCGCGGCCAGCGCCACGGCGTTGCTTGCAGCAGCCTCGGCCGGGCTGGCGTCGCCGCCGCCGGCAGCGGAGAAGGCCACGACCTCCACCACGAAGGGCGCGCCGGCCTCGATGCGCGGCCCCTCGGTCCAGCCGAAGAAGGCCGCGAGCGCGCCGCCGTGGGCGGCCAAAGACAAGAGCGCGGTCAGCAGCAAGGGCCGGCTCAGGCCCCGGCTCTGCCGCGTCGCGGGTCCGGAAGGCGGGACTATCAGAGGGCGGGGCTGGACGCGCGGGAAGAGCGGCACCACCCGGGACGCATCCAAGCGCCGGGCGACACCTTCGCCTTTTCTAAGCTCCTTTGCCTTTGCCCTGATCATGGGCCCTGTCCCGTTCCTCTCTGCCGTGCCACACCTCAAAAGGTGCGCCACCGCTGCGGGACGACGGAAAAGACCGGCGGCCGCTCCTCCGGGGCACCCCGCCCGGTGGATGGGTGACGCCTGTCTGGGTCGGTCTCCTGACTTCGCGGGTCATAGCCGTGGAGGGCGCGGCCTTCCCGGAGATGGTCTCCAGTGGCCTCTCTGCGCCGCGGCTCGCCGCTTACAGTTGCGGGGGCAGTCGCGGATTTCCACCGCGTTCCCATATCTCCGCCTCTTTTGTTCCGGGCGGAGAAACCCTGACAGCGGAAGGAAGTATCGGACCTCGCCAGCGAGCGAGTCAATCCAAGGGGCGACCCCTACTGTCGCGCGAACACAGGGCCCTGAAGCCTAAGGGCTGGAGAAATAGCCTTTTGATTCCCGCCTGGTCTAACCTAGGTTTCGGGTAGGCAATACAAGGGAGAACGAATGGGATCGCCAGAGGAAGAGAAGTGACGGCCCTTCGCTGAGACCGATCTGCAGGTTCGCCATCAGCAAGCCACAATAATCCGATCCCTTCGCATCAATGACCAACACCGCACCGCCCAAATGGCGCCAGTTTCTTGGCGCACTGACACTTCTTCACGTCCTGGCCCTTGGCGGTCAGGCGCTGGAGGCGCGTGCGCAGGAACCCGCACCGCCAGATCCTCCTGAAGCAGCGCCTTCTGAAGAAGGCGCCGCGCTGTCCTACGACGTCGCCTTCGAAGGATTGGACGATAAGCCCGAACTCACCGCGCTCCTGAGCAAGACCGCCCTGCTCTTCACGCTTCAGGACCGGGGCGTTGAGACGCTGGGCGCGCTCCGCCGCCGCGCGGAAGGAGACGCGCCGCGCTTGAAGCAGGCGTTGAACTCGGAGGGCTATTTCGGCGCAACGCTCAACTACCGGCTGGACGAACCGGCCGACGGGCCGCCCAAGGTGACGATCAAGGTGACCCCCGGCACGCGCTACACCCTGGGCGAATACCGGGTCATCAACCGGACGCCGGAGGCCGAGACGGGAATCCTGACACCGGACCTGGGCTCGCTCGGTCTCGATCTCGGCCAGCCCGCCCGCGGGCCTGAGATCGCCGCCGCGCAGAACAAGTTGATCCGGCGGCTGAACGAAGGCGGCTTTCCCGACGCCCAGGTGGTCGACCGGAAGGCCTATGTCGACCACGACAAGAAGGAACTCTACATCGATCTGACCATCGAAAGCGGCCTGGCCGCCCGGCTGGGAGAAGCCCGTTTCGAAGGCTTGGAGAGCATCGACGAGGGGTACTTGAGAAACCTTCTGGCCTGGGAAGCGGGCGAACTCTACGACGTGCGAAAGCTGGACGAGACCGAACGCGAACTGATGGCGACCGAGCTTTTCTCCAGCGCCGTTCTGGAGGTCGGCTCGCCCAGCGAATCGGAAGAGCGTCTCCCCGTCACGGTCAAAGTCTCCGAGCGCGCCAAGCGCACCATCGGCTTCAACCTGCGTTTCGATTCGATCGACGGGCTGGGCGGCGGGGCCTATTGGCGCCACCGCAACCTCTTTGGCGGCGGCGAGCGCTTCAGCACGGCGCTGGATCTCTCCTTCGACCGGCAAAGCTGGGACAACCGGTTGCGTGTGCCCTACTTCGCGGGCAGCGACCAGACCGGCATCGGCGAGTTCAATCTGAGCCATGAGGATACGAACGCCTACGAGAGCTATCAGGCGACCTCCTTCGCAGGCCTGGAGACCGAACTCGACGACTATTGGACCTTCCGCTATGGCGGGTCTCTCGAATACGAGCAGTCCAGGGACGCCCGAAACGCCGACGAACGTGAGTTCTATATCGTCGGCGCGCCGCTCGACCTCTCCTACGACGGCACCGACAGCCTTCTGGACCCGACCAGCGGACAGCGGCTGGAGTTGCTGGGCACGCCCTACGTCGCGACCGGCGAGGACACCTTTCCCTTCCTGAGGGGTCAAGTGATCGGCTCCACCTACCACAGCTTCGACGACGCCGGGCGTTATGTGGCCGCCCTGCGCGGACGCTTTGGGTCGGTGCTGGGCGCCTCCGCCACCAACCTGCCGACCAGCAAGCGCTTCTATGCCGGCGGGGGCGGTTCCGTGCGCGGCTTCGAATACCAGTCCATCGGCCCTCTCGACGCCAGCGACGACCCCCTGGGCGGTCTGTCGGTCGTGGAACTGAACGCCGAGCTGCGCCTGCGCGTCACGGATACCATCGGCGTTGTCCCCTTCATCGACGGCGGTTTGGTCTCAGAGGACGCCGTGCCGACCGGTGACAACGGGTTCCTCTGGGCCGCCGGTCTCGGGCTGCGTTACTACACCGCGCTGGGCCCCGTGCGCCTCGACGTCGCCGTGCCGCTCAACGGGCGAGGCCGCGACGACGACTTCGCCTTCTACATCTCCATCGGTCAGGCTTTCTAGGAGGAGATGAAGCGAGCATGAAGCTGAAGCTCCCACGCCTGCGCTGGTTGATCGCGCTCTTCCTGCTGCCCGCTGTTCTCGCGGGCACGGTGATCGGCGTGGGCGCGGTCTGGATAAACTCGCCGTCGGGACTCGACTGGCTGCGGCGCACCCTGGTCGAACAGGCCTCCGTTCCCGGAGAGTTCGAAATCGGACTGGAAGGCCTGGAGGGCAGCCTCTGGAGCGACCTGCGCATCACCGGCCTGACGCTCGCGGACTCAGAAGGGACCTGGCTTACCCTGGACCAGGCGCGGCTCGCCTGGACGCCCGCCGCGCTGTTGCAACGCCGTCTTCAGATCGACGCGCTGGAAAGCGGTCGTCTCTCGATCGAGCGCGCGCCGCTTTCGCGCGCTGCCGAGGCGGAAGAGGAACCGGCCTCCTTCGAGGTGCCGGAGATGCCCCTGGCGATACGGGTCGAACGCCTGGCCCTGGAGGAGATCGCGCTGGGGGAGGCCTTGGCCGGGACGCCCGCGCGTCTGACGCTCAAGGGCAAGCTTGCCGCCGACGAGAGCGGACAGTTGGACGGCGAGCTACGGCTGGAGCAGATCGACGGCGCGCTGCGCCTCTCCCTCGAGGGCGGCTACGGGCTGGAAGACGGCATCCTGGAGGCCAAGCTGAGCGCCCGGGACACAGCGGGCGGTTTGATCGCACGGCTCGCGGGCGACCCGAACCTGCCCGCCCTTTCCTTGTCCCTGGAGGGCAAGGCGCCCCTCACCGGCTGGCGCGGCAAGATCGCCGCCGAGGCCGAGGGCATGGCCGCGCTGGCCGGGGAGATCGCCCTGACGCTGGACCCCCATCCGGGTCTTGCCTATCAGGGCAGCCTCTCCCTGCCGATGCTGGCCGATAGTCAGGCGGCTCCCTTCTTGGGCGAGAGCAGTCAGCTGGACCTTTCGGTCTCCTTGGCGGACGGGCAGGCGCTCGCCGTCGAGCATTTGAATTTGGAGAGCGACAGTCTTTCTCTTCAGCTCGCGGGCGACGTCGCCTTGGCGGACCTCACCGGCGACCTGACGGCTGAGGCCAGCTTGAAGGACCCGGCGGCGCTGAGCGGGCTTGGACCCGGCGTCGCCCTCTCGGGCCTTACGCTTTCCCTCAGCCAGAGCGGCGCGCTGACCCACCCGGCCCTGAAGGGCAGCGCCCGGATCGAGGGCCTCAGCGTGGACAAGGGTCCGCGCTTCGAGGGGCTGGATCTTGTCTTCGCGGCGGACCCGCAAGCCGAGCGGCCTCTCGGCTGGACGCTCAGCCTGGATGCCGAGAGTCAGGGCTTCTCCCTGGACGCGGAGGAAGCCGTCGCCACCCTGGCCCGGCGGCTGGCGGGGACGGCGCCGGGCCTCGCCTTCCGGGGCGGCCTAGACCTGGACGCGGGCGAACTGGCGCTCGACAGCCTGACCCTCGAAGGCCAGGAGATGACCGCCGGGGCCGCAGGCCGCCTGCCGCTCGATGGTCAGGGTTCAACCGACCTGACCTTCGATCTGGCGCTGGCGACCTTGGAGCCTCTCTCGGGCTTTGCCGGCCGTCCGCTTTCCGGCGCCGCGCGGCTGGAGGGCGAGGCATCGCTCGACCTCAAGGGCCCAAGCGCCACGGGCCGCGCCACTCTGACCACGGAGCAACTGGATCTCGCCGAACCGCTGGCCCGCAGCCTGCTCGGCGACCCAAGATTGGAAACCGCCTTTTCCTTTGGCGCAGCGGGACTGTCTCTCTCCGATCTCTCCGTGACGGGCGATGGCGTGACGCTGTCGGCGAACCTGTCCCTCGATCCCGCTTTCGAAGCGCTTTCGGGCGATTACGACCTACTGCTGTCCGACCTTACGCGCCTGGAGCCCGTCCTGGCCCAGCCGCCCGCGGGCGAGGGCCGGCTGACCGGGACCCTGTCCGGACGCCTTTCCGCGCCCGCCAGCCGCTTCACCCTCGCCCTGCCGGGCGCGTCGATCGACGGCGATCTGAGCCTGGCCGAGGGGGCCACGCTGCCCTTGGGCAGGGTTTCCCTGGCGCTGTCCGATCCCGCGCCCTGGGCGGCGCTGGCCGGTCTGCCGGGGCTGGAGGCGAAGGGCAGCCTGGACATCGATCTCTCCGCGCCGGAGGGCCGCGCCCGCGCCGGGCTGAGCGGAGACTTCACCGGCGTTTCCCTGCCGGACGGCACGAAGATCGGCCGCGCCAGGCTCGGGGGCAGCGTCTCGGACCTTTTGGGCGAGCCCCTCCTCGATCTCACCCTTGGCCTCAGCGGCGCGGCTGCCGGTCCGGCAAGGCTGGCGCGGCTCGACGCGACGGCCAAGGGCGGGTTGGCGGCTTTCGATCTGACGCTGGAGGGCGAGGGTGACCTGGTGATGCAGGCGCGCGCCCGGCCCCTGACGCTGTCGCTATCCGCCCGCGCCGAGGGTCTGGATGCTGCGGCTCAGAGCGTCACGGTGAAGCAAGGTGGGCGGATCACTCTGGACGCCCATGAACTGCGCCTCGGCCGGGCGGTCAGCGCCAAGCTGGAGGGCGGCGCCCTGTCGCTGGAGGCTCCCGGTCTGGCGCTCGATGACGGAGAACTGTCGCTCTCCGCGGCGCGAAGCGCGGAGAGCGGCAGCCTCGATCTAACGCTCACCGGCCTGCCGATGGCGCTGGCCGGTCTGGTCATGGCGGACGCGCCCGAAGGGCGGCTCTCTGGCAAGGTCACGCTCTCCGGCGGGCGCGCGGCCAGCGGCGACATCGACCTTTCGCTCACCGGCCTGCGGCTGGCGGAAGGCCAGGACCTGCCGCCCCTGAACGCCGATGTAACCGGGCGCCTGGACGGCAGGACGCTCCGCGCCAGCCTGACCGCCACGGGCCCAGTGGAACAGCCGCTGCGCGCCGAGGTCAGCTTGCCCGGGCGCCTGGACCTGATCACGCCTGCGCTTCAAGTCAGAGACGACGCGCCGCTGGACGGCAGCATCACCTGGAACGGGCAGGCCACCCAGCTGGCGGCGCTTTTCGTCCCGGCCAACATCCGCGCCTCGGGGGATCTCGCGCTGGACGCACGGCTCTCCGGCACCCCGGCCAAGCCGGACCTGCGCGGCGAGGCCACTCTGACCCGCGGGCGTTTCGAGCACCTGGAGCAGGGAACCTACTTGGAAGACCTGACACTGCGCCTAACCTTCGACGGACAGCAGGTGACGGTGGCAGAGCTTTCGGGCGACGACAGCCTGGGTGGTTCGATCCAGGGCCAGGGCAGCATCGCGGTCGTCCCGAAGCGCGGCTTTCCCCTCGACCTCTCGATCAAGCTGGCGAACCTGCGCGTGGTGACCCGAGACGAGGCGAAGGCCAACGTCAGCGGCGACCTCTCGGCCAAGGGCTCCCTCAACGGCATGGAGATCGTGGGCCGCTTCAAGACCGAGAAGATCGAGATTTCGCTCGCCAACGACCTGCCCCCGGAAGTGGTGGACCTGAACCCGACGCCGGTCGGCGCGCTCAGCGAGCGGAGCGAGAAAGAGCCCGCGCCGGGTGCGCTCGACAAGATCGCGCTCGACATCACGGTCGAGGTTCCCAACCAGCTCTTCGTGCGCGGACGGGGACTCGATTCGGAATGGCAGGGCGGCGTTCAGGTCGCGGGCACCGCGGCGCGCCCGGCCATCACGGGTCAACTGAACGTGGTGCGCGGGGAGGTCAGCCTGATCGGCAAACGCTTCACCCTGACCGAAGGCGTGATCCGCCTGCCGAGCCGCCCGGGCAGTCCGCCCGTCCTGGACGTGCTGGCGGTGCATCAGGCCGAGACGGTCGAGGCGCGGGTCAGGATCACCGGGCCAAGCGACAACATCAAGATCGAGCTGAGTTCCGTCCCGGAACTGCCCCAGGACGAAATCCTGGCGCGGGTGCTCTTCAACAAGAGCGGCGACGAACTCTCCGCCCTGGAAGCCGTCCAGATCGCGAGCGCGGTGGCGCAGTTGACCGGGCGGGGCGGCGGCGTCGGGATCCTGGACCGGGTGCGCAACACCCTGGGCGTCGATGTGCTGCGCGTCGAAGGCGGCCAGGGCGACGCCGGCCCCACGGTGGAGGCGGGCCGCTACCTGACCGATGACGTCTATGTCGGCGTGGAGCAGGGCGCGGACCCGCGCAGCGGCGCCGTTTCCGTTGAGCTGGGGGTCACCGACAACATCTCGGTTGAGAGCAAACTGAAGGAATCGGGCAGCTCGAACATCGGCATCAATTTCGAGTGGGACTACTAACGCAGCCCTCCCCGATGAGCCCTGCCGAGCGGCCTGCCCCTCACCCCGCCGGTTTGATGTCGCAGACCAGGGCGGTGGCGGGTTCGTCGCCGCGGTTGTAGAACCAGTGCGTCGTGTCCTTGTCTTCGACCAGGGCCTCGCTGGTCCCGGCTGCATAGATGGTCTCCCCGCTATCGCGGCCCTCGACCCACTCGCCTTCCAGCACCTTTACGAGGCCGGGCACGCTGCCGTGGCTGTGCTTGGCGATCTGTCCGCCGGGATCGATGGTGATGGCGCGCAGCAGCAGGATATGGCCTTCCAGCCCCAACTGCGCCTTCATGGAGTCCTCGGAGACCATGCCCAAGGTCTCAACGCTGAGTCCCTTGTGCTCACTGGGAGCGGCCATCTGCGCCAGACTGCGCGAGCCGATCCCTCCGATGGCCGCCCCAACGACCAAGGCGGCGGCGAAACCGGCGCCCAATGCAAGCTTGCGATGTCTTTCAACCAACGTGGTCATCTTTTTCTCCTCCTCCGGCGCCGCGACACGCGGCATTCACGTGAAGGCTAGGATTTGCTTTACTGGAGCGGCAAACGACTAAAATTCACCCGGACATGAAGCGGTTTCACCTCACATGAAACGCAGAATTCCGCCCTTTCCAGCCCTACGCGCCTTCGAGGCGGCCGCCCGGCATGAGAGCTTCAAGGAGGCAGCGGAAGAGCTTTGCCTCACCCAATCGGCGATCAGCCATCAGATTCGCGGGCTTGAGGAGCTGCTCGGCGTGAGCCTTTTCGAGCGCTCTGCCCACGGCGTCACCTTGAGCGGGGAGGGCCGCGGCTACTTCGAGCAGGTGCACGCCTGTCTCGACAGTTTGGCGGACGCCACGGCGGAACTGATGGGCGAGACGCTGGAAGGCAATCTGGTGATCGGAGCGACGCCGGCCTTCACGAGCCGCTGGCTGCTGCCGCGTCTGGCCAGCTTCGCCGAGACCAACCCGAGCATCGTGCTGGAGATCATTCCCAACGACGCGCCTCTGGCCTTTCCCGATGACGGCACCGACATCCTGATCCAATACGGCAGCGAGCCCGCCGAGGGCTACAGGGTGGAGCCCTTCCTCAGCACCACGCGCTTTCCGGTATGCAGCCCCGACTGGCTGGCGCGCGAGGGACGGCCGGAAAGCCCGCAAGCCCTCGCCGAACGGGGCATCCTCCGCGACGAGTACGGCGACTCCTGGACGGAATGGTTCGAGATCGCTTCGGGCGAGCGACCCGCCGCCCTCAAGGGACCTGTCCTGCCCCACTGCGAACTGACGCTGCGCGCGGCGAAGGAAGGTCAGGGCGTGGCCATGGCCTATGGCGCCCTGATCGAGCGCGAGCTCGCTTCAGGCGATCTCGTGAAGCTCTTCGAGGTCGAGACGCCCGGGAAGGTGATCTACTCCATGACCTATCCGGAAGCCGCCGCCAACCGGCCGCGCGTCGCCGCCTTCAGGAACTGGGTGTTCGATCAGCAGGCGCGCGCGGCCGCTTGAGTCCGCTTGGGCGGGGCAGCCTGGCGGTCAGTCTTCCGCCACCTTCTTCTCGGCCAGTTTCTCCAAAGCCTTGACCATCGCGGAATGGTCCCAGCCACTGCCGCCCATGGCCGCGCAGGCGTTGAAGAGTTCCTGCGCCGTCGCGGTGTTGGGAAGGGAGACCTTCAGGTCGCGCGCCGCCTGCAACGCCAGGTTCAGGTCCTTCTGGTGCAGCTCGATCCGGAAACCCGGCGTGAAGGCGCGCTTCAGCATCTTCTCTCCGTGCGCCTCCAAGATCTTCGAGGAGGCGAAGCCGCCCATCAGGGCCTGGCGAACCTTGGCCGGGTCGGCGCCCGCCTTGGCGGCGAAGACCAGAGCCTCGGAGACAGCCTCGATGTTGAGCGCGACGATGATCTGGTTGGCGACCTTGCAGGTCTGACCGTCGCCGTTGCCGCCGACCAGGGTGATGTTCTTGCCCATGAGCTCGAAGAGCGGCTTGATCTTCTCGAAGGTCTCCTCCTCGCCGCCCACCATGATGGTGAGCGCGGCGTTCTCAGCACCCGCCTGACCGCCCGAGACGGGCGCATCCAGGTAGCCGCAGCCCAGCTTCTTGATTCGCTCGGCGAAGACCTTGGTTTCGGTCGGCGAGATGGAGGACATGTCGACCACGGTCTTGCCTTCGGACAGCCCCTCGGCGACCCCGCCCTCGCCGAACAGCACGCGCTCCACGTCCGGGGTGTCGGGGACGATGGTGATGATGACCTCCGAAGCCTCGGCGACCTCCTTGGCGCTGGAGCAGACCTTGAGGCCCTTCGAGGTGTTCAGCTCCGGCAACTCGCTACGGTGCTTCACGGAGCAGACTTCGTACCCGGCGTCCTGGAGATGCCCGGCCATGGGGCTGCCCATGATGCCAAGGCCGATGAATCCGATCTTCATTCTGTGTTCCTTTCTCTTGCGTTCCTGCTGTCGGCGGGCGGCGTCAGGCCTGGGCGGCGTTGACGATGCCGCGATAGGGACCGACGCCGTAGGGCTCCAGATGCAAAAGCCCGGCCTGCACCAGCGGCAGTCCGCCCAAGCGCTCCATGACCGCCTCCTCGCTCTCGCCCTCGCAGATCAGGATGGCGCCCTTGCCGTCCTTCCGGCTGTAGATTTCGCGCACGAAATCCTCGGCCATGAAGGTCAGGGCCTGCTTGGCCTCCTTGTCCATCAGGGGTTCGAACTCGGAGAAGGGGCGCTCGGCCCGGGTTGCGATCACGATGACTTTCATGGGTTTCCTCTTGCTGCTGTTTGTTCAGTGACGATGTTTGGCGCTTGTCGCCCTGTCAGGCTGGATCGCCGCTTGGTCAACGCGTCTTGGCGGGCTGGCCCCCCGCCTCCGGCGGCAGACAAAGCTCGGGATTGCCTTTGCAGCAGTCCTCGCTCAGGTAGCCGAGGAGCGCGCGCACGCCCTCCACGTTGATGGCGTAGAGAATACTGCGGCTCTCCCGGCGGGAGCGGAGCAGGCCCGCTTCCTCCAGATGGGAGAGATGGAAGGACAGCGTGGCCGGGCGCACGCCCAGCCGCCGCGCGATCTCTCCGGCGGGCATGCCCAGTGTGCCCTCGGGCGCCAGAAGCCGGAAGACCCTCAGCCGGGTCTCCTGCGACAAGGCGGCCAAGCCTTTGGTTGCGTCCTCTATCTCCATGCGCCAAAGTCTGGCCTCGCCCGCGCCCTTGGGCAAGACCCGCCGGGGTTTTTTCGGCAAAAGAGGAACGCAAACCCCCAAATGGCAAGCCATGGCTCCAAGGTGGTGATCTACGCCGCGCTCGCAGGAAACCTGCTGATCGCCGCCGCCAAATTCGCGGGCTCCGCCTACACCGGCTCCTCGGCCATGCTCAGCGAGGCGATCCACTCTCTCGTCGACAGCGGCAACCAGGGTCTCCTGCTATACGGCATCAAGCGCTCCCAGCGCCCGGCGGACGAACGGCATCCCTTCGGCTACGGCGTGGAGCTCTACTTCTGGGCCTTCGTGGTGGCGATCCTGATCTTCGCGGTGGGCGCCGGCGTGTCGATCTACGAGGGCGTCCTGAAGATTTTGGATCCCCACCCCATCACCAGCCCCATCGTGAACTACGTCGTGCTGGGCGCGGCGATCGTCTTCGAGGGTGTCGCCTGGACCTTGGCCCTGAAGGAGTTCCGCAAGACGAAGGGCAGCCGCGGCTGGATCGAAACGGTCCGCGACAGCAAGGACCCGACGCTCTTCACGGTGCTGTTCGAGGATTCCGCCGCCATGGCGGGGCTGATCGTGGCGCTGGTCGGCATCGCGCTTTCCCAGGCGCTGGAGATGCCCTGGCTGGACGGCGCCGCCTCGGTGGGGATCGGCCTGATCCTGGCGGGCACCGCCGCGCTGCTCGCCTATGAGTGCAAGGGGCTGCTGATCGGCGAGGCCGCAAGCGCCCGTCTGCAGGAGAGCGTGCGCAGGATGGTGCGCAACGAACGAGGCGTCATCAACCTGAACGAACTGCGCTCGCTTCACTTGGGACCAGCCGATGTGCTGCTCGCCATCAGTCTGGATTTCAAGGACTCGCTTGCCGCCGGCGAGGTTGAGTCCGCGATCTTCCGGCTTGAGAGGCAGATCAAAGCCCAGTTCCCCGAAGTCCGCAGGGTCTTCATCGAAGCGCAGTCCAAGGCGGACCATAAACGGATGGCCCAGGAGTAAGGGCCGCTGGGCCGGCGCTCAAATTGCGCAAGTTTACTTTTTGTGGATTGTCTTTTGCTGGTTAGACTGCCCGCCTCCAAGACAGGGACGGCGCTTTGGACAGTCAGACATCCTCCGGTCCTTTGGCATCCTCCGGCCTAACAGCGCAGCTGACCGCGAAGGCACCGCTGCTCCTGGGCATCGCCTTGGTGCAGGCAACGCTCATCCTCTACTTTGGGAGCTGGGTCTGGGGCGGCGCAGCGAGCGGCGTGTTCAGCGATTTTCAAGCCTTTTGGGTGGCGGGCCGATACCTTTCCGGCGGCGGCGACGCAGCCCTGCTCTACGAGGCGCCGCGCTTCATCGCCCTGGTGAGCGAGCGCCTCGGCTACGAGTTCAAGCTGCTCTGGCTCTATCCGCCGACGGTCTTCCCGCTGGCCTGGGCAAGCGCGCAGGCGCCCTTCGGATTGGCCTATGGGCTGTGGATCGCCTTGAGCCTGGCGATCCCGGTCCTCGCGGGGCGGCTGCTGGGGCTCGCCTGGGGTCCCTCGCTGCTCCTCGCCTGCTTTCCCGCAGCACTCCATAACGCCTTGATGGGACAGACGGCGGCGCTGCTTTTGCTTTTTCTGGCCGGAGGCTTCGCGCTGCTCGATCGCGCGCCGCGCTGGGCGGGCTTGCTCTTCGCCCTCACATTCATCAAGCCGCACCTAGCGCTCTTGGCGCCGCTCTACCTGTTGGTAGGTAGACGCTGGGAGGCTCTGGGCGGCCTTATCGCGGGCCTGGTGCTGCTCTTGCTGTCGAGCCTTCTTCTATGGGGCCTGGAGCCCTGGCACGGCTTCTTTCAGGCCGCGGCGCAAGCTGCCGAACTGGCACTGGGAAGCTCCTGGAAGTGGACCCACCAGAGCGTCTACGCGGCACTTCGCGACCTCGGCGCCGGATCCCAAGCCGCGCTCCTCGTCCACTGGCTGCATGCGGCTTTCTGGGTGCTGGTTCTTGTCTGGATCGTCGCGGTCAAGGGCGCTGGGTCCGCTCAAGCCATGGCGGTCTACTGCTTTGCCTCGCTCAGCCTCTCCCCCTACCTCTTGAACCACGACCTCTTGCTCCTGGCCCTGCCCTTCGCCTTCTTGTTGCTACTGGTGCCTCGGGGGACCTGGGCAAGCCTGGGGTGGAGGGCGATGCTGCCGTTGCTGGTGCTGTGGATCTTCGCGGCGAGGCTCTTTCTGGATTTTCCCGGGCCGCCGCTTCTGTTGCCCCTGGTCGCCGCACTTTGTTTGCCAACGCTTGGGCGCGCCGGGCATGCGAAGCTGGACGCGACGCGGGCCGCAAGGGCATTCTCTGCGCGACGGGCCGGACCGGCCGACAAGGGAGAGGGTAAATGACGGAAGAAAAGACGCCTGCGCCGGCGAGCGACAGCGGCACGACCAAGGCCCCCCGCCTGCCGCTCTTTTACAATTCGCTCGCGCCGCTCGACCCGAAGCGTCACGGCAAACTGCGCCTCAAGCGCAAGGGCGACTACAGCTTCGCCAAGGGCAGCAACATCGTGCCCCTGCTCTGCATCGAGTTCGGCGTCGCGCAGAAGAACTATCCGATCATCTTCACCCGCAACGAGCCGCATCTGCCCATGGCCCTCCTCGGGTACCAGCAGGGCGTCAATCCCCTGGTCGGAGAGGACGGCGGCTGGACGGCGGGACGCTACCTGCCCGCCTATCTACGGCGCTACCCCTTCGCCCTCGTACCCCTGGCGCCGGAGAGCGACCGTCTGGCGCTCTGCCTGGATGAAAAGTCCGGATTGTTCGAAGAGGGTCAGGAGGGTCTTTTCTTCGACGGGGACAAGGCCTCGGAGAAGACGGACGCCCTGGTCAACTTCTGCCGTGAGTTCGACCGCCAATTGACGCTGACCCAGAGCTTCTGCGCGCGGATGAAGGATCTGGACCTCTTGGATGAGACGCGCATCCGCGTCCAGTCGGGCAAGAACAGCGTGGAGCTACAGGGCTTCATGGCGATCTCGGAAAAGAAACTGAACGCCCTCGACGCCGAGACCTTCGAATCCCTGAGGCCCAACGGCTATCTGCCGGTGATCTATGGCCACCTGATGTCGCTGGCCGGGGCTCAGTCCGTGGCGCAGCAGACGCGCGGCCTCTCAGAACTGGCCGCCGACGCCTGATCTCAGCGGGAGAGACCCCGGCTCACCAGCCGGTGGAGGATCATGCCGCTCAGAAGCGCGGCCATGAAAAGCAGGACCTGGGGCAGCCCGGTGGAAAGCGCCGCCACCGCCGGCCCCGGGCAGAAGCCCGCCACGCCCCAGCCCACGCCGAACAGCAGCGCGCCGCCCAGCAGCTTTGCGTCTATGTCCTTGCGGGTCGGAATCTGAAAACCGCCGCCCAGCAATGCGCCCTGGCGCTTGCGCACCAGCCAAAATCCGGGAATGGTCACCAGCAGCGCCCCGGCCATGACGAAGGCCAGCGTCGGGTCCCAGGAACCGGCGAGGTCCAGAAAGCCCACGACCTTGGCCGGGTTCATCATGCCCGAGAGCGCCAAGCCGAAGCCGAAGAGCGTTCCGATGAGAAGGGCGGATGAATAGCGTTGCATCGTCCCGCCCCTCCTAAACCAGATGCCGCAGCACGAAGACCGTCGCCATCGCGCTCGCGATGAAGACCGCCGTCGCGGTGATGGAGCGCGCGGAGCCGCGCGCGATGCCGCAAACGCCGTGCCCGCTGGTGCAGCCGCTGCCAAGCCGCGTTCCGAAACCGACGAGCAGCCCGGCGATCACCAGACCGGGGCCGTCGGCCTGAAGGGTAAGCGCGGGAGGCGCGCCAAACACCATTGCGTAGGCGAAGGGGCCCAGGATCAGGCCCAGCAGGAAGGCGAGCTTCCAGCCGCTCTCGGCGGACCAGCGCTCGACCACCGCCGATAGAATGCCGGAGATTCCGGCGATCCGGCCGTTGAAGGCGAGCAGCAGCGTCGCGGCGAGTCCGATCAGCAGGCCGCCCGCCAAGCCGCTCCAGGGCGTGAAGTCCGGGGAAATCATAAGGCCTCTCCCATCCGATGATGGAATACATATACGCTTTTATGAATATTAAACAAGGCCCCGGCGGCTATTGCGGAATGCCGATCACGGCGACGCTGTCGCCCATGCCCACCAACCCGGGGAAGTGCCGTCCAGCCAGGATGCCGCCGTGGCCAGCGCGCAGTTCTTCCGGCGCGACGCCGGTGCGCTCGATGGAATGGACCCGGGCGATCACCTGGCCCTTCTCGACCCGCTCTCCCAAATCGGCGGTGAGTTCCAGCAGACCGCTCGACTCGCTGGTGACGTAGCAGTCGCCGTCGGGCATATCGAGCCGCTGGCTTTCCGTCCGCTCCGGCTCGCCTGCAAGGATCCCGGCGTGCTTCAGGCAGTTGGAGAGACCGCGCCGGGCGATCGCCACGGTCGCGGCCCGCGCCGTGCCGCCGCCGCCCAGTTCGGTGGAGACGAAGGTCTTTCCCATCTCCTCGGCCGCGCTGTCGTACATGCCGACCGCGTCGATCTCCAGCAGCATCATGGAGTAGGGCGCGCCGAAGGCTTCCATGGCAGCCACGCAGCGTTCCTGCTGGGCCTTGTCGGGCAGAATGTGGGCCGCCGCGAAGGGCACGAAGTCCAGCGTCTTGCCGCCGGAATGCACGTCGACCACCAGATCGGCCAGCGGCAGCAGACTGCGCTGGAAGTAGTCCGCGATCTTCTCCGTCACCGTGCCGTCGGGCCGCCCCGGAAAGCTGCGGTTCAGGTTTCCCTTGTCGATCGGGGAGGTGCGGGTGGCCGCGCGCAGCGCCGGATAGTTCATGCCGGGCACAAGGATGACCCGCCCCGAGACCGCTTCGGCCTTCAACCGCTGCGCCATGTCCAGGATCGCCAGCGGTCCCTCGTACTCGTCGCCGTGGTTGCCGCCGGTGAAAAGGGCCGTCGGCCCCTCGCCGTTCTTGATGCAGGCGACCGGGATCATGATCGAACCCCAGGCCGAACCGTCGTGGCTGTGCGGCAGCTTCAGGAAGCCGTGCTGCACGCCCTCTTTTTCAAAGTCGATGGTCGGCGTGATCGGGGAGTCGCGCATGCTGTCTCCGCTCTTCTTTGTCCGGTCAGTCCTTCACGAAGAGCTGGCGCGGAACGTTGGCCAGCAGCTCCGGCTCGCCATCGCGGATCACGATGGATTCCGTGATCTCCATGCCCCAGTCCTCCAGCCAGAGGCCGGTCATGAAGTGGAAGGTCATGTTGGCCTCCAGCTCGGTCCGGTCGCCCCGGCGCAGCGACATGGTGCGCTCGCCCCAATCGGGCGGATAGCTGATCCCGATGGCGTAGCCGGTGCGGTTGTCCTTGATGATGCCATAGGTCTCCAGCACGCCGAAGAAGGCTTCCGCGATGTCTTCGCAGAGATTGCCCGCGCGCGCCTTCTCCAACCCGGCCTCCATGCCCTCCAGCACGGCCTTCTCCGCGTCCCGGAAGGTCTGGGTCGGCTCGCCCAGGAAGACCGTGCGCGACAGGGGGCAGTGGTAGCGCTTGTAGCAGCCTGCGATCTCGAAGAAGGTGCCTTCCCCCTCGCGCATGGGCTTGTCGTCCCAGGTCAGGTGCGGGGCCGCCGCGTCCGAGCCGGAGGGCAAGAGCGGCACGATCGCCGGATAGTCCCCACCGGCCTCGGGCAGGCCGCGGATCCCGCTGTCATAGATCTCCGCCACCAGATCGCATTTACGCATGCCGGGCTCGACCACATCGACGATGCGCTGGTGCATCTCGGTCACGATCTTGCCGGCGGTGCGCATGTAGATCAGCTCCTGCTCCGACTTGATCGCGCGCTGCCAGTTCACCAGGCCGGTCGCGTCCACGAAGCGGGCGTTGGGCAGATAGCGCTGGAGCGAGGCGAAGGCGGCGGCGGAGAAGTAGTAGTTGTCCATCTCCACGCCGATCACCGAGCGACCGAGACGCCGCGCGTCGATGGTGTCGGCCAGGAAATCCATGGGATGCAGGTCCACGGCCTGCACGTAGTGATCGGGATAGCCGATGATGTCGTCCAGTCCCATGTAGACCGTGCGCTTGGCGCCGTTGGCATCCTGGCCGCGCCCGAACCAGACGGGATCGCCGCTGGGCGTCACCATGACGCACTGATGCACGTAGAAGGACCAGCCGTCGTAGCCGGTCAGCCATGCCATGTTGGAGGGGTCGGAGACGATCAGCAGCTCTATGCCGCGATGCTCCATCTCCCGCCGGGTCTTGGCCAGACGCTCGGCGTACTCTTCCCGGCTGAAGTTCAGCGCGACATCAGGCATGCAATAGAAAACCCCCGGACTACGAGCCTGAGAAAGACTTCGTGACTAGAACCCTTTAGTGCAGGTGACCCGGCCGGGTCACGAAGAAAAATCACTGCCGGCCCCCGCCGCCAGCGCGCGTTGGAAGGCGAGCGTTGCGATCGCCGTGTCCTGAACCCCGGTTCCGGTCAGGTCCGAGAGCGTCACCTGCTCGGCCGAAGTCCGCCCCGCCGTCTTGCCGGCGATCACCGCCCCCAACTCGGCTTTGGCCGCTTCGGGGGCGAGCGCGCGGGCCTCCAGCGCATGATGAAGCTCACCCAGGCGGCGCGTCTGCGCCAGACTGTCGGCGACGTAAAGGTCGGCGCGCGCGACCAGCGCGGGCTCCACCTCGTTCTTGTGCTCGGCGTCGGACCCCATGGCCGTGATGTGCTGGCCGGGACCGACCCACTGGTTCATCAGGATCGGGCTGGTCGCCGGCGTGGTGGTGACGACCACATCCGCGCCCGACACCGCCGCCTGCGCCTCCTGATAGGCCGTGACGGTGATCCCCAGCTCTCCGGAGAGACGCTGGGCCAGCGCCGCCGCCTTCGCGGCGTCGCGCGCCCAGAGCCGCGCCTCCGCGATGGGCCGCACGAGCATCAGGGCCTTCAACTGCAATTCCGCCTGCACTCCGGCGCCCAGCACCGCCGCCACCGTCGAGTCCTCGCGGGAGAGGTGACGCGCCGCCACCGCACCCGCCGCCGCGGTGCGCACATCGGTCAGATAGCCGTTATCGAGCAGCAGGGCCTCGACCAGACCGGTCTTGGCGGAGAACAGGATCATCAGGCCGTTGAGGCTCGGCAGGCCCAGCTTCGGATTGTCGAAGAAACCGGGGCTCATCTTGATGGCGAAGGAGTCGATGCCAGGCACGTAGGCCGTCTTCACGTCCACCTCGCCATTGTTCTCGGCGATGTCCAGCCGCAAGATCGGGGGCATCACGACCGCTTTCGTCGCCAGCGCCTCGAAGGCCTGCTCGACCATGTCGACCGCGTCCAGGTCCAGGGCGACGGCCTGGCGCAGGTCGGCTTCTGTCAGAATCTTGATATCAGCCATCCCCAAGGCTCCCTAAAGCTCGACCGCTTCGCCGGAAATCAGCTTGCGGTGCACCCCCATGTCGATATTTCGTCCGCTCAGGACCACGCCGACCGGGCCCGACCCGGCGATCTTCCCGGACAAGAGCGCTGCGATCCCGACCGCGCCGCCGCCCTCCAGAATCTCCTGTTCCTCCCAATAGGCGTGGCGCACGCCCTCGGCGATCTCCGCCTCGCTGAGAAGCAGGGTCTCGTCCACCAGATCGCGCACCATGGCGAAGGTGTGCTTGTTGCCGAGCCCGATGCCGCCGCCCAGCGAATCGGCCAGCGTCGGCAGTTCCTCAACGACCACCGGCTTTCCGGCCTCCAGGCTGGCGGCCATGGCAGCGCCCCGCTCCATGGAGATGCCCACGACCTTCAGGCCCGGCTTCAGCGTCTTGGCGGCCAGCGCGACCCCGGAGATGAGGCCGCCGCCGGATAGCGGAACCAGAAGCGTTTCGATCTCCGGCGCCTGCTCCATCAGCTCCAGGCCCAGGGTCCCCTGCCCGGCGATGATGTCGGCGTGATCGAAGGGCGGCAGCATGGTCAGCCCCTCCTCCGCCACCAGCCGGTCGACCTCCTCCTGCGCATCGTCCTGGGACTTGCCGACGATCTTGATGTCGGCGCCCAGGCGCTCGATGCCTTCCACCTTGTTCTTGGGCACCAGCTTGGACATGCAGATGACGGCGCGCGCGCCGGCCTGCTTGGCGGCATAGGCGAGGCCGCGGCCATGATTGCCGGTCGAGGCCGCCGTCACGCCGCGCGCTCGGTCCTGCTCCGAAAGGCTCAAGACCGCGTTCATCGCGCCGCGCAGCTTGAAGCTGCCGGTGATCTGATGGTGTTCCAGCTTCAGGTGGACCGGGCGCTTGCAGTGACGCGTCAGGCTTTCGGAGATAATCATGGGCGTGCGGCGCACGCGCCCTTCGAGCCGGGCGCGGGCCTTGAGCACCGAGGTCATGTCAGGATGGGCGTTCGTGCTCATGGAGGTCTCGCGACTTGTGCTTGATCGCGGCAGCCTGCAAGACAATCGCCCGGCCTTCAAGTCCGCAGCACCCCGGCGTTTGACAAGCCGCGCGCCTTGGCAGCAGTCTTTCAGCGCCATGGGCTCTGTGAAACTCGACGCCATCGACCTGAAGATTCTGGAAACGCTGCAGCGCGAGGGCCGCATCACCAAGACCGCGCTGGCCGAGCGCGTCTCCCTCTCGCCCACGCCCTGCTGGGAGCGGCTGAAGCGCCTGGAAGCCAAGGGTGTCATCACCGGCTACCAGGCGGAGATCAGCTTGAAGAGCCTTCTGCGCTTCACCACGGTCCTGACCGAGATCACCTTGAAGCAGCACACGCAGGAGGCCTTCACCCGCTTTGAATCCGCGATCAAGGAGGTGCCCGAAGTCGTCAGTTGCTGGGCCACCGGCGGGGGCGTTGACTACCTGATGCAAGTGGTCGCCCGCGACGTCGACGCCTATCAGCGGCTGATCGACCGCTTGCTGACCGCCGACATCGGGATCGATCGCTATTTCACCTACATCGTCACCAAGGCGGTGAAGGAGCGCGGCGCGCTGCCCTTGAAGAATCTCCTGGCCGAAAGTGGCGACTGAGCCCCTGAAAAGCAGAAGGCAGAGGAATCCTCTGCCAGAAGCCCGTTTTCGTGCGGATTCTTCTGCTTTCAGCCCTACCTTTGGTCACCTCCTCTCCCGCAGGCGAGATAGCGTCTGGGGATCGGCAGGGAGATTCTCCTCCCTTCCCCACCCCGATCCGTTTCGCCAGAGGAGGCCCGCCCCATGTCCGTCCAGCTTCGCACCCGCGACCGCTTCGCCAAGCATCACCTCCCGGGCCGCCAGGCCTTCGGGCCGGAGATGTTGAGCGACCAGCGCCTCTGGCGCGAGCTCGCCTACATCGACGGCAAGTGGCGCTCGGCCGACGACAACGGGACCCTGGAGGTCGTCAATCCCGCCGACGACAGCTACCTGGGTCAGGTCCCGGCCATGGGCGCGGGCGAAGTCGAGGGCGCCGTCGCCGCGGCCGAGGCCGCCTTCAAAGCCTGGCGCCGGGTCACGCCGCAGGAACGCCACGCAAGGCTGACCGCCTGGCACGACGCCGTGGTCGCCGCCAAGGAGGATCTTGCGATCATCATGGTGCTGGAACAGGGCAAACCCCTCTCCGAAGCTCTGGGCGAGATCGACTACGCCGCCTCCTTCCTCCAGTTCTACGCGGAGGAGGCAAAGCGCGTGAACATCGAGAGCGTGACCAGCCACCTGCCGGACGCCGAGATGACGCTGACCCGCGAACCCTTGGGCGTGGCCGCGCTGGTCACTCCCTGGAACTTCCCCTCAGCCATGATCACCCGCAAGGCCGCCGCCGCGCTGGCCGCGGGCTGCTCGGCCGTGGTCTTCCCCTCATCAGAGACGCCCTTCTCGGCCCTCGCGCTGGCCGAACTGGCCGAGCGCGCGGGCCTGCCCGCCGGCCTCTTCAACGTCGTCACCGGCCATCCGCAGACCGTGGGGCCCGCCCTTTGCAGCCACCCGAAAGTGCGCGCCGTCTCCTTCACCGGCTCGACCGAGGTGGGCCGCCTGATCGCCCATCAGGGTGCGGACTCCATGAAGCGCCTGATCCTGGAGCTGGGCGGGCACGCGCCCTTCCTGGTCTTCGCCGACGCCGACCTGGACAAGGCGGTCGAGAGCGCGGTCTCCGCCAAGTTCGCCACCTCCGGCCAGGACTGCCTGGCGGCCAACCGCATCCTGGTGGAGCGCCCGGTCTACGACGCCTTCTGCAAGGCCTACGCCGCGCGCGTCGAAGCGCTCACCCTGGGCCACGGCTTCGAGCCGGAGGTCGAGATCGGCCCGCTGATCAACGAGAAAGCGCTGGAGAAGATGGAGGCCCAGGTGGTCGACGCGCTGGCGCGCGGCGCCAAGCTTGTGACCGGCGGCAAGCGCGCCTGGCCGGGATCGCTCTTCTTCCTGCCCACGCTGCTGACAGATGTGCCCGAGGATGCGCTGATCTTCCGGGAGGAGACCTTTGGCCCGATCGCAGCCGTCGCCGCCTTCGACAGCGAGGCGGAGGCCGTCGAGCGCGCCAACGACACCGACTACGGCCTGGTCGCCTACCTCCACTCCCGCGACGCCGCGCGCTGCCGCCGCCTGGCCGGGGAGCTGGAATACGGTATGGTGGCGGTCAACCGCACCAAGATCACCGGCGCGCCGATCCCCTTCGGCGGCGTCAAGCAGTCCGGCCTGGGGCGCGAGGGATCGCGCCTGGGGCTGGAGGCCTTTACCGAAGTGAAGTACATCTGCCGCGACCTGGGCTGACGGGCCGCGCTGCTGAGAACAAACGCCTTACCTGATGGAGTGACCGACATGAACGATCAACTGACGCCCAACCGCGACGAGCTGGAAGCCTGGGACCGGGAGCACTTCTTCCACCCCTCGACCCACATGGCCCAGCACGCGCGCGGCGAAACGCCGACCCGCGTCGTGACCGGCGGCAGCGGCGTCTATATCGAGGACCGCAACGGACGCCAACGAGACCAACATCAAGCTGATCTGGTACTACAACAACATCCTGGGCCGTCCGGAGAAGAAGAAGATCATCTCGCGCTGGCGCGGCTACCACGGGTCGGGCGTGATGACCGGCAGCCTCACGGGCCTGGAGCTGTTCCACAAGGCCTTCGACCTGCCGCGCGCGCCGATCCTGCACACCGAAGCGCCCTACTACTTCCGCCGTCCGGACCTGGACATGAGCGAGGAGGACTTCTCCCAGTACTGCGCGGACAAGCTGGAGGAGATGATCCTGGCCGAGGGCCCGGACACGGTCGCCGCCTTCATCGGCGAGCCCCTGCTCGGCACCGGCGGCATCGTGCCGCCGCCCGCCGGCTACTGGCAGAAGATCCAGGCCGTGCTGGAGAAGTACGACATCCTGCTGGTCGCCGACGAGGTGGTGACCGGCTTCGGGCGCACCGGCTCCATGTTCGGCAGCGACCACTTCGGCATGAAGCCGGACCTGATCACCATCGCCAAGGGCCTGACCTCGGCCTACACGCCGCTGTCCGGCAGCATCGTGGGTGAGAAGCTCTGGAAGGTGCTGGAGCAGGGTTCCGACCAGATGGGCCCGATCGGCCACGGCTGGACCTATTCCGCCCATCCGCTCTGCGCGGCGGCGGGCGTCGCCAACCTGGAGCTGATCGACGAGCTGGGCCTCGTGCAGAACGCCGGCGAGGTCGGGGCCTATTTCAACAAGGCCATGAGCGAGGCGCTGGCCGATCACCCCATGGTCGGAGAGGTCCGGGGCGAAGGCATGCTGAACGCCGTCGAGTTCGTCGCCGACAAGGCCGAGCGCCGCTTCTTCGATCCCGCGCAGAAGGTCGGTCCGCAGATCGCGGCGGCCACGCTGGCGCGCGGCGTGATCGGCCGGGCCATGCCCCAGGGCGACATCCTGGGCTTTGCGCCGCCGCTCTGCCTGACCCGCGAGGAGGCCGACATCATCGTGGAGGCCACCAAGGGCGCGGTGGAAGAGGTCGCCGCAAAGGTCATGTAAGGATCGGCGCGCTTCGGCCGTTCACGTTCTCAAGCCGCCGCCCATCCTTCGAGACGCGGGCTGCCGCCCGCTCCTCAGGATGAGGTTCGGCGCAGGTTCACCCTGTGGCGAAGAAGGTCCGGCGCAAGCTCCACCCTCATCCTGAGGAGGTCCCGAACGGGACCGTCTCGAAGGATGGGCGGCGCCTTGCCTCCCTCGATTCAGAGGTGCTGGGCCAGCAGCACGGCGCCCACCGCGGGGGCGAGCGCGCAGATCAGAAGGGCGGCGATGCGGAAGATCCTGTTGACGCCGCCGCCCGATCCGGCCACGCGGCTGGCCATGATCTCGGCGAAGAAGAGCGGGATCAGGAAGGCGACCGGCCAGACGCTGGCGGGCGTGTAGAGCAGCAGGATGGCCGCTTGGGCCACGAAGAGCCCGCCGCCCGCGATCAGCAGAGCGCCGCCCAGCGGAAAGCCGCGTCCCCCGGCCGAGGCCCAGGCGCCGAGCGCCGCCCCGGCGAGGCCCGCGCCCAGGGGCGCCATGACCCGCGCCATGGCGAAGGAGGCGTCGTAGAGCGCAACCCCGCCCAGCGCCAAAGCGGCCACGACCAGCAGGAAGCCGCCCGCACCGCCGCGCGATTCCCAGAGCTGCGCCATCACGATGGACCCCGCCAGCGACACCCCCGCGGCAAGGGCCATCACGTGCCAGTCCAGCCCCTGTAGCTTGGGCCAGGCGATCCAGCCCACCACGAGCCAGGGCCAGACCAGCGCCAGCAGGCGCAAGCCCCTCGGCCCGCCGATCAACTCCATCAAGACACCCGCAAGCGCCCCCGCCCCCACGATGTAGGCCAGCTTCTCCACGGCCCCTTGGGGCGGAAAGGAGAGCGCGCCCAGGATGACCCAGAGCGAGACCGCGACCGCAGCCGCCAGCCCCAGCGCGGGCCAGAAGTCAGCCGCCTTCCCGCGCCCGGCCAGCATCAGGCCGAGCCAGGTCACCAGCAGCGCGATCACGAAGGGAATGAGAAGCGCGGGCGTGCGCGGGTCCTGCAAGAGCGAGGCGAAAATGACGGCCTCCCGGATGTTTCACCAGAAAAGGGGTTCACCGCACATTTAAGGCAAAGCCGTCCGTCACCGCGCAAAGGGCTTTTTGTCGTCTTTGGTTATCCTTCGCGCCAGTTAGCCTTCGCGCCGGGCCTTCTTGGCGAAGGCGGCGAGGCAGGCCTGCATGGCCGGGCGCAGCGCCTTGTCGGTCTCGGCGAAGGGCGGCGGGCTGGGGTTGAGGCCGAGCAGGTCCTCGGTGACGCGTATCTCGCCGTCGCAGCTTTCCCCGGCGGCGATGCCGATGGTGGGGACGGCGGTCTTCTCGGTCACTGCCTTGGCGACCTCCGGCGTCACGCCTTCCAGCACCAGGGCGAAGGCCCCGGCCTCCTGGATCGCCTTGGCGTCGGCGATCACCTTTTCCACATCGCTCTCGCGCTTGAAGCCGCCGCGCGCGTGCACCTGCTGGGGCATGAGGCCGACATGGCCCAGGACCGGCACGCCGCGCCCGGTCAGGAAGGCCACGGTCTCCGCCATTTCCTTGCCGCCTTCCAGCTTGACGGCGGCGGCGCCGGTTTCCTTCAGGACGCGCGCCGCGCTGGCGAAGGCCTGGGCCCTGCTCTCCTGATAGCTGCCGAAGGGCAGGTCCACCACCACCAGCGCGCGGCGGCAGATGCGGGCCACCACCTCGCCGTGCGCGATCATCATGTCCAGGGTGACCGGCAGCGTCGTGTCCCAGCCGTAGAGCACGTTGCCCAGGGAATCGCCCACCAGCACCAGATCCGCCGCCTCGTCGGCCAGCGCCGCGATGGAGGCGCTGTAGGCCGTCAGGCAGACCAGCGGCCCGCCCTTGCGGGCGCGGATGTCGGGTACGCGCAGTTGCTTTGCGGCGGTCATGGCGGCGTCTTCTCTTCCCCGGTTGGCCGTTTTGGTCCTTGTTGCGGCGCAGTGTGGCGCGGCGGCCCGTCAAGAGCAAGCAGGGCGGCGGCGGAGACGCGCTTGGTGTAAGCTCGCGTCACAAACAGAACAGGAGATATGAGATGCACAAGTCACGCCTGGGGGTGCTGGTGATCGACTGCAAGACCGACGACCTGCGGGAGGCTGCCCATTTCTGGAGCGCAGCTCTCGGCTACGGGCTCGGCAAACTGGACGAGGACGGCAAGTACTGGGCGCTGGAGACGCCGCCCGACCAGATCCGCGTCCTGCTGCAATGCGTCGATCACGAACCGCGCATCCACCTGGACATCGAGGCGACGGACCGCCCCGCCGAGATCGAGCGCCTCAAGGCCCTGGGCGCGCGGGACGTCGCGGCGATCAAGTCCTGGACCGTCCTCGAAGCCCCCAGCGGCCACCGCTTCTGCGTCGTCAACCCGCAGCGCCCGGACCTGGAGGAAAAGGGGAACGCGTGGGGCTAGGCCGCCTCTTTCGCGCCTGCTCCCACGATTTCGACGATGGCGGCCATTATGCCGGTCAGGTCGAAGTCCTTGGGGGTGTAGACGGCGGCGACACCGGCGGCCTTCAGTTCGGCGGCGTCCTCGGGCGGGATGATCCCGCCGACCACCACCGGCAGGTCGGAGAGACCCTGTTCGGCCAAAAGGCGCAGAACCTCCTTCACCAGCGGCAGGTGCGAGCCTGAGAGGATCGAGAGCCCGACCACGTGGACGCCTTCCTCCAGCGCCGCGTTGGCGATCTGCGCGGGGGTCAGGCGGATGCCCTCGTAGACCACTTCGAAGCCGCAGTCGCGGGCGCGCACGGCGATCTGCTCCGCGCCGTTGGAATGGCCGTCGAGGCCGGGCTTGCCGACCAGCATCTTGAGACGGCGGCCGAGACGCGTTGAAAGCGCGGCCACCTCCTCGCGCACCTCGTCGATGGCCTGGGCGGCGGCGCCTGAGCGCCCGACGGCCCGGCCGACGCCGGTCGGCGCGCGGTACTCGCCGAAGACCTTCCTGAGCGCGTCGCCCCACTCGCCGGTCGTCACCCCGGCGTGGGCGCAGGCGATGGAGGCCTCCATGATGTTGCCGCCCTCGCGCGCGGTCCGCGAGAGCTCGGCCAGCGCCGCCTCGGCGGCGGCCCCGTCGCGCCCGGCGCGCCAGGCTTTCAGGCTTTCGACCTGCGCGGCCTCGACCTCGGGATCGACGGTCAGGATCGAGCCTTCCCCGGCGGAGAGCGGCGAGGGCTCGGCTGAGGTGTAGGCGTTCACGCCCACCACCGTCTGGCGGCCCGATTCGATGGCGGCCAGACGGCGGGCGTTGGATTCCACCAGCCGCTCCTTCATGTAGGCGTTCTCGACGGCGGCGATGGCCCCGCCCATCTCGTCGATGCGGGCCAGTTCCTCGCGCGCGGCTTCCTTCAGCTCCTCGACCTTGGCGTCGATCACGGGCGAGCCGTCGAAGAGGTCGCCGTACTCCAGAAGATCGGTCTCGTAGGCCAGGATCTGCTGCAGGCGCAGCGACCACTGCTGGTCCCAGGGACGCGGCAGGCCCAGCGCCTCGTTCCAGGCGGGCAGCTGCACGGCGCGCGCCCGCGCCTTCTTGGAGAGCGTCACCGCCAGCGTCTCGATCAGGATGCGGTAGACGTTGTTCTCCGGCTGCTGTTCGGTCAGGCCCAGGGAATTGACCTGCACGCCATAGCGGAAGCGGCGGTACTTCTCCTCCTCCACGCCGTAGCGTTCCCGGCAAATCTCGTCCCAGAGGTCGACGAAGGCGCGCATCTTGCAGAGCTCGGTCACGAAGCGCAGACCGGCGTTGACGAAGAAGGAGATGCGGCCCACCACCTTGGGGAAGTCCGTCTCCGGCACCTGGCCCGACGCCTTCACCGCGTCCAGCACGGCGATCGCGGTCGCCAGCGCGTAGGCCAGCTCCTGCACCGGCGTCGCGCCCGCTTCCTGCAGGTGATAGGAGCAGACGTTGGTCGGGTTCCACTTGGGCAGTTCGCGGTAGGTGAAGGCGATGCTGTCGGCCGTCAGCTTCATGGAGGCCTGCGGCGGGAAGATGTAGGTCCCGCGCGAAAGGTACTCCTTCATGATGTCGTTCTGGGTCGTGCCGGTCAGGCTCTCGCGCGCCACGCCCTGCTTCTCGGCCGCCGCGACGTAGAGCGCCAGCAGCCAGGGCGCGGTCGCGTTGATGGTCATGGAGGTGTTCATGCGGTCGAGGGGGATGCCCTCCAGCAGGGTCTGCATGTCGCCGATGTGACTGACCGGCACGCCGACCTTTCCGACCTCCCCGCGCGCCAGCACGTGGTCGGAGTCGTAGCCGGTCTGGGTGGGCAGGTCGAAGGCGATGGAAAGGCCGGTCTGGCCCCGCTCCAGGTTCTTGCGGTAGAGCGCGTTGGAGGCCGCTGCGGTGGAGTGGCCGGCGTAGGTGCGGAACAGCCAGGGGCGGTCGCGCCCGCCGTTGTTGTCCGCTTCGCTCCGCTGCTCTTGCGCTGCAGCAACCTTGGTCTCTTTCTGGCTCCCCGGCATGGTCTCTTGGTCCCTAGCTAGAACGTTCCTTACATTTTCGCCTTATTCCGCGTACGAAAATTATCTAACACGGCTTCGTGGAGAAAGAAAATCTCATTTGTGCATTGCAAACAAGATCAACTGCCGCTAAGAGTCAAGCAAAACCGGCTGAAAGCCTAGGGTTTTCCCGCCGGACAGGTCCAGCCACCCTGCTGCAACGCGAGAGCGGCGCGGCGGAAAGGCCGGGAAAGCTAGAAACGAAAGCCAGAAACGAACAAGACCGAACGAAGACGCACGAGGAACGCCACCACCGGACCGGACGCGAGGATGACCGGTCCCAAGCGCTGACGGCAGTCGGCACCGCCAGGGAGCCAGAGTGAGACCATGAGTGATACCGCGAACAACGCAGCCCAGAGCCCTTCGCAGGACGGCGACAACGTCGTGCCTTTGACGACGCAGCAGGCCGGGGGCAAGGACCTTTACGAGATCGGCGAGATTCCGCCGCTGGGCCACGTGCCCAAGCAGATGTACGCCTGGGCGATCCGCCCCGAGCGTCACGGCCCCCCGGAGGAGGCCATGCAGCTGGAGGTCCTGGAGACCCCGGCGATCGACTCCAACGAAGTGCTGGTCATGGTGATGGCCGGCGGCGTCAACTACAACGGCGTCTGGGCCGGCCTGGGCAAGCCCATCTCGGTCTTCAAGGTGCACGGCGCCGACTACCACATCGCGGGTTCCGACGCCTCCGGCATCATCTGGGCGGTCGGCAACAAGGTGAAGCGCTGGAAGGTCGGCGACGAGGTGGTGATCCACTGCAACCAGGACGACGGCGACGACGAGGAGTGCAACGGCGGCGACCCGATGAACAGCCCCTCCCAGCGGATCTGGGGCTACGAGACGCCGGACGGCTCCTTCGCGCAGTTCACCCGCGTGCAGGCCCAGCAGCTGATGCCCCGCCCCAAGCACCTGACCTGGGAAGAGAGCGCCTGCTACACCCTGACGCTGGCGACCGCCTACCGCATGCTGTTCGGCCACCGCCCGCACATCCTGCGGCCCGGCCACAACGTTCTGGTCTGGGGCGCTTCGGGCGGCCTGGGCTCCATGGCGATCCAGCTGATCGCGACGGCAGGCGCCAACGCCATCGGCGTGATCTCCGATGAATCCAAGCGCGACTTCGTGATGTCCATGGGCGCCAAGGGCGTGATCAACCGCAAGGACTTCAACTGCTGGGGCCAGATGCCCACGGTCAACACGGACGAGTACAAGACCTGGTTCGACGAGACCCGCAAGTTCGGCAAGGCCATCTGGGACATCACCGGCAAGGGCAACAACGTCGACTTCGTGTTCGAGCATCCCGGCGAGTCGACTTTCCCGGTCTCCTGCTTCGTGGTGAAGCGCGGCGGCATGGTGGTCTTCTGCGCGGGCACGACCGGCTACAACATCACCTTCGACGCCCGCTACGTCTGGATGCACCAGAAGCGCGTCCAGGGCAGCCACTTCGCCAACCTCATGCAGGCCAGTCAGGCCAACAACCTGATGATCGAGCGCCGCATCGATCCCTGCATGTCCGAAGTCTTCGGCTGGGACGACATCCCGCGCGCGCACACGAAGATGTGGAACAACCAGCACAAGCCCGGAAACATGGCCGCTGCAAACAAGACCACCAAGAGCCCCGTTAGGTGAAGCGAGACCCCATGAGCGAAGCCCTCCTCAAGACCCCGAGCGACGAGAGCCCCCTGCTGCCCGAGCTACAGGCGCTCTGCGCCCAGGCGCTGGCCGCCGCCGAGAGCTATCAGGAGGCCGCCAAGGCCGGGGTCAAGGCGAAGGTGGCGCCCGCCGGCAAGGTCGATCCCGCGCTGTTCGAGGCCGAGCAGTTCGCCGGCCACGGCTATGCCTGGCTCGCGACCTACGTGGCCGCGCTGCGCGAGATGCTGCACTGGGCCCAGCGGCTGGAGGCCGCGGGCAAGCTGGGCGAGCGCGAGGCGCTGATGCTCCAGGCGGCCTACGGCGAGTATCTAAGCCAGATGCTGGGCGGCATTGCCTTGAGTCAGGTCGAGGTGCTGCGCCCGCAGGACCTGGGCGCAGGCGACGCGGCCCAGCGGCTGGCCGCCGATCCCGCCGTCGCCAAACTGCGCGCCGAGGGCAACACGGCGGCGCTGCGCCAGCGTCTGGCCGCGCTGATCGGCGACGCGCTGGAGGGCGGATCCTTCGGCGACCCCGCCTACGACGACGAGACGCTGGAGATGATCCGCGAGCAGTTCCGCCGCATCGCCGAGGAACACCGCGAGGCCGCCCACCAGTGGCACCTGAAGGACGAGCTGATCCCCATCGAGGTGATCCAGGAGCTGGCCGAACTGGGCGTCTTCGGCCTGACCGTGCCCGAGGAGTGGGGCGGCCTCGGCATGGGCAAGACGGCCATGTGCGTGGTGACGGAAGAACTCTCGCGCGGCTACATCGGCCTCGGCTCTCTCGGCACCCGCTCGGAGATCGCCGCCGAGTTGATCCGCCTGGGCGGCACGCCCGAGCAGAAGGAGAAATGGCTGCCCCGGATCGCCTCGGGCGAGATCCTGCCGACGGCGGTCTTCACCGAGCCCAACACCGGCTCCGACCTCGGCTCGCTCAGGACCCGCGCGGTCAAGGACGGGGCGACCTACAAGATCACCGGCAACAAGACCTGGATCACCCACGCCGCGCGCTCCGACGTCATGACGCTGCTGGCGCGCACCAACCCGGAGGAGAAGGGCTACAAGGGCCTTTCCATGTTCCTGGCCGAAAAGCCGCGCGGAACCGAGGCCGAGCCCTTCCCCGCCGAGGGCATGACCGGCGGCGAGATCGAGGTCCTGGGCTACCGGGGCATGAAGGAATACGAACTGGCCTTCGACGGCTTCGAGGTGAAGGCCGAGAACCTGCTGGGCGGGGAGGAGGGCCAGGGCTTCAAGCAGCTCATGGCGACCTTCGAGTCCGCGCGCATCCAGACGGCCGCGCGCGCCGTCGGCGTGGCGCAGTCGGCGATGGAGATCGGCCTCAAGTACGCGCGCGAGCGCCAGCAGTTCGGCAAGGCGATCTACGGCTTTCCCCGCGTCTCCGGCAAGCTCGCCTGGATGGCGGTCGAGACCATGATCGCCCGCCAGCTGACCCTCTTCTCGGCGCGCGAGAAGGACTCCGACCGGCGCTGCGATATCGAGGCGGGCATGGCGAAGCTCCTGGGCGCGCGCGTCGCCTGGTCCAACGCCGACAATGCGCTCCAGATCCACGGCGGCAACGGCTACGCCCAGGAATACGAAATCTCCCGCGTCCTCTGCGACGCCCGCATCCTCAACATCTTCGAAGGCGCCGCCGAGATTCAGGCCCAGGTGATCACGCGCGGGCTGCTGGCGCCTGGACGGAATTGAATCCCCCTAGCCCCGCCTCCTGACCCGCGCTATATGTGCCCGCCATGCAGACGTTCATTTTCGTTCTTGTCGGTATTGCGCTTTTCGTCACGCTGGCCATTTTGATGGCGGGCGTGGTGGTCATGGCCAAGGGCGGGCCGGTTAACGACAAGTGGGGCAACAAGCTGATGCGCGCGCGGGTCATCTCGCAGGGCGTGACGCTGGGGCTGCTGGTCCTGGCGCTGTTGATCGGCAAGTAACGCCCCGAAAGCAGCAACCCCGAAACGAGAGGGCCCCTCGATGGTTCAGCTCACCCGCATCTACACGCGCGGCGGCGACAAGGGAAAGACCTCGCTCGGCTCCGGCGAGCGGCGCGCCAAGTACGACCTGCGCATCGCCGCCTACGGCACGGTGGACGAGGCCAACGCCGTCCTGGGCCTGGCGCGCCTGCACACCGACGGCGACCATGACTCGGTGCTGGAGCGGGTGCAGAACGACCTTTTCGACCTGGGCGCGGACCTCTGCACGCCCGAGGTCGAGAAGCCGGAGTATCCGCCGCTGCGCGTCGAGGCGGCCCAGGTCGAGCGCCTGGAGAAGGAAATCGACCGCCTGAACGCCGACCTGAAGCCGCTCAAGTCCTTCATCCTGCGCGGCGGCAATGCGGCTGCTGCGCACCTGCACCACGCCTGCACGGTCACGCGCCGGGCCGAGCGCGAGGTGGTGGAACTCGCCGACCGCGAGACCATCAATCCCGAGGTGGTGCGCTACCTCAACCGCCTCTCCGACCTGCTGTTCGTCATGGCCCGCCACGCCAACGGCAAGGGCGAGGCCGACGTGCTCTGGGTGCCCGGCGCCAACCGCTGAACCGGGCCGCGTTCGGGGTACGCCCTGGGTACGCTCTGGGGTGCGCTCTGGACATGCCCGCCCCTGCGGCCCATTGCTGCACCCGCGAACAAAGGCCAAATCTGGCGGGATTGGCTAAGGAGGCGGCGCTTTTCGCTCAATTGACTTGCTTCTTTCGTGGAACTAATGTGCGACCGCGAAATAGAGCGGTAGATGAGCGGATCGCGCGACCCGGGACGAGCCCTCTCCGCCCCCCGAAAGAGCCGGGAGGGGAGGCGCCGGAAACAGGCCGCCGTTCCAGTGACAGACCTCTAGAAGACGAGCCGCGCCACCGCCCGGCAGAGGCGAGCGTGATCCAAGCGAGAGGAACGCTATGAAAGTTCTGGTCCCGGTCAAACGGGTGATCGACTACAACGTCAAGGTTCGCGTGAAGGCGGACCAGTCCGGCGTTGAGCTGGCCAACGTCAAGATGGCCATGAACCCCTTCGATGAAATCGCCGTCGAGCAGGCCATCCGCCTGAAAGAGGCCGGCCAGGCCGAGGAGATCGTCGCGGTCTCCATCGGCCCGCAGCAGGCCCAGGAGACGATCCGCACCGCGCTCGCCATGGGCGCCGACCGCGGCATCCTGGTGCAGACCGACGACCTGGTGGAGCCGCTCGCCGTCGCCAAGATGCTGAAGGCGCTGGTCGAGAAGGAGGCCCCGGGCCTCGTGCTCTGCGGCAAGCAGGCCATCGACGACGACGCCAACCAGACCGGCCAGATGCTGGCCGCGCTCCTGGGCTGGGCCCAGGGCACCTTCGCCTCCAAGCTGGAGGTCGGCAGCGACAGCGCCAAGGTGACCCGCGAAGTCGACGGCGGGCTGGAGACCCTGGAGGTCAAGATGCCCGCGGTCATCTCCGTGGACCTGCGCCTCAACGAGCCGCGCTACGCCTCGCTCCCCAACATCATGAAGGCCAAGAAGAAGCCGATCGACACCATGACCCCGGGCGACCTGGGCGTGGACACGGCTCCGCGCCTCAAGGTCCTGAAAGTGACCGAGCCGCCCAAGCGTGAAGCGGGCGTCAAGGTCGGCAGCGTCGGCGAACTGGTCGACAAGCTGAAGAACGAAGCGAAGGTGATCTAAGCCATGTCGATTCTTGTTCTCGCAGAGCACGACGGTCAGGCGCTGGCGCCGGCCACGCTCAACACCCTGGGCGCCGCCAAGGAAATCGGCGGCGACATCCACGTCCTGGTCGCCGGTGAAGGCGTCGGCGGCGTCGCCGAGGAGGCCGCGAAGGCCGAGGGCGTCGCCAAGGTCATCAAGGTCGACGACGCGGCCTACGCCCATTCGGTGGCCGAGGCGATCGCGCCGCTGCTGGTGAAGATGGCGGGCGACTACAGCCACGTCCTGGCCCCGGCCACGACCTTCGGCAAGAACGTGCTGCCGCGCGCGGCCGCCCTGCTGGACGTCCAGCAGATCTCCGACATCTCCGGGGTCGAGAGCGCGGACACCTTCGTGCGCCCGATCTACGCCGGCAACGCCATGGCGACCGTGCAGTCCGGCGATTCGGTGAAGCTGATCACCGTGCGCTCCACCTCCTTCGAGGCGGTTGCCGCCGAGGGCGGCAGCGCAGCGGTCGAGGATGGTTCGGCGGCCGAGGCCCAGTCCCTGGTGGACTTCAAGGGCCAGGAACTGACCAAGTCCGAGCGGCCCGAGCTGACCACCGCGAAGATCGTGATCTCGGGCGGGCGCGGCATGCAGTCGGGCGACAACTTCGCCATGCTGGAGAAGATCGCCGACAAGCTGAACGCCGCCGTCGGCGCCAGCCGCGCCGCGGTCGACGCCGGTTTCGTGCCCAACGACTATCAGGTCGGCCAGACCGGCAAGGTGGTCGCGCCAGACCTCTACATCGCGGTCGGCATTTCCGGTGCGATCCAGCATCTGGCCGGCATGAAGGACTCCAAGGTGATCGTCGCCATCAACAAGGACGACGAAGCGCCGATCTTCCAGGTGGCCGACTACGGCCTGGTCGCCGACCTGTTCCAGGCGGTGCCGGAACTGGAGGAAGAACTGGGCAAGGCGGGCTTTTAAGCCTTAGCCTGTCCGGACCAGCACGATCCAAGACCCCCCGGAGGCCCTCAGCGCCTCCGGGGAATTCTGGGGGCCCAGGGCTCCCACGCCAGAACGAACCTGAAGAAAACCAATAACAAGACCCAAAGCGGTGGATGAAAAATGAGTGAATCGAGCCTTCCTGAGATCAACACCATCGGCGTGATCGGCGCCGGGCAGATGGGCAGCGGCATCGCGCATGTCTGCGCCCTCGCAGGCCTGGAGGTCCGCCTTTCCGACATCGGGGAAGAGCAGATCCAGAAGGGCCTGGAGCACCTGACCCACAACATCGACCGCCAGGTCCAGCGCGGCAAGGTGAGCCAGGAGGACCGCGACGCGGCCCTGAAGCGCATCCAGACCGGGGTCGACTACAAGATCTTCTCCGACTGCGATTTCGTGGTCGAGGCGGCCACGGAGAACGAGGAGGTCAAGCGCTCGATCTTCAAACAGCTCTGTCCCCACCTGCGGGAAAACGCGCTGATCGCCTCCAACACCTCCTCCATTTCCATTACCCGCCTCGCCTCCACCACCGACCGCCCCGGTCGCTTCATGGGCATGCACTTCATGAACCCCGTGCCGGTCATGCAGCTGGTGGAGCTGATCCGCGGCATCGCGACCGACGAGGAAACCTTCGATTCGGTCCGCCAGCTCACCGACCGCCTGGGCAAGACCTCCGTCGCCGCCGAGGACTTCCCGGCCTTCATCGTCAACCGCATCCTGCTGCCGATGATCAACGAGGCGGTCTACACGCTCTACGAGGGCGTCGGCTCGGTCGAGGCGATCGACACCGCCATGAAGCTGGGCGCGAACCACCCCATGGGCCCGCTGGAACTGGCCGACTTCATCGGCCTGGACACCTGTCTGGCCGTCATGCACGTGCTCTACGAGGGCCTTGCGGACTCCAAGTACCGCCCCTGCCCGCTGCTGGTGAAGTACGTCGAGGCCGGCTGGGTCGGCAAGAAGGCCGGCAGAGGCTTCTACGACTACTCCGGCGAGGTCCCGACGCCCACGCGGTGACGGATAGCGCCAAGCAGCGCCGACAGGAAACAAGCCCCCGCTCAGACCGGGGGCTTTTTCTTTGCCTTCCTAGCAGTCGGGCAGATTGTCGAGGTTATTCGCAGAGGAGGAATCCGAGTCGGTGCGCAGGTGCTTCACGCCGTCGCGCTTGTAGACCTGGACGTCCGCCGTCCTGCCGTTGGAATCCCTCGTGTAGTAGCGGTAGAGGCCTTGCTCGATATGGGAAATCGCCTGGGTCTTCGAAACCGGCGACCAGTGCTCGCCCGGATTGCAAAGCTTCGTGATGTCGCCATCGGCGTCCTTGCCGCTCTGTGTCACCAAACGATCGATCATGACGGATCCTCCTCATCCTTTAGCGAGACACTAAGGATGAGACGATTCGCATAAGTTGTCTAAAAGAATCTTTGAACATACTATGGTGGTTATTTTGAATGATCGTTCGACTGTTATTTCGATAATCCCGGGAATATCGTTGAATTTTCACCTGTGAGCCGCTATGTTTCCTCTCATGAACCTCTTAGAGACAGCCAAACGTCTGGAAGCGCTGGGGAATGAGACCCGGCTTGAGATCTATCGCCTGCTGGTGCGCGCCGGGCGCGAGGGCTTGGCGGTGGGCGAGCTGCAGCAGCGCACCGGCGTGCCGCGCTCCACGCTATCGCATCACCTCCATAAGCTGATCGCGGTGGGGCTGGTGGAGCAGGAGCGCCAGGCGACCACCCTGATCTGCCGCGCCCAGTTCGAGGTGATGGAGCAGACCCTCGGGTTCCTCCTGAAGGAATGCTGCAGCGACGCCAAGCCCCTGCCGAAAGCGGGCGCGGCCTGACCAGCCCCTTTTTTTGGGCTGCTATGTCGAAGATTGTCGAAATAACGCTCCAAGGAGTGACGCCATGACCGCCCTCGCCCTTTCGCTCTCCCGAAGCCTCAAGAGCCTCGATCCGGCGCTCTTGGCCATAGCGGCGATCCTGGCGGCCCTGGCGCTGATGGCGCCGGAGCAGGCGGTGGCGAGCCTGGGTTTCACGCTCGGCAGTCTGCTCGAGGTCACGCCCTTCCTGGCGGTCTCCGTCCTGATCGCGGCCTACGCGAAGGCTTCCGGCTCGGACCGGCTGATCGCCAAGGCCTTCAGCGGGCGGCTGGCCGTGATGATCCCGGCGGCCGCGCTGATGGGCGCGCTCTCGCCCTTCTGCTCCTGCGGCGTGATCCCCTTGATCGCGGCCCTGCTGGCCATGGGCGTGCCGCTGCCCGCGGTCATGGCCTTCTGGCTCTCCTCTCCCATCATGGACCCCTCCATGTTCGTCCTGACCAGCGGCACGCTGGGGCTGACCTTCGCGCTCTACAAGACCTTCTCGGCGGTGGCGCTCGGCCTTCTGGGCGGCTTCGGGACGGCCCTCCTACAACGGCTCGGCGGTTTCGGCGATCCCTTGCGCGAGGGCGTGGGCGACGGCGGCTGTGGCGCGGCTCCTCTGCGCAGCGGCCAGCCGCCGGTCTGGCGCTTCTGGGCGGAGGGCGCGCGGCGGGAGACCTTCTGGAAGAACCTCGGCTCCAACACCTACTTCCTGGGCAAGTGGCTGGCGCTGGCCTTCCTGCTGGAAAGCCTGATGCTGGCCTATATCCCGGCGGAGACCGTGACCGCCCTGATCGGGGGCGAGGACTTCTGGCCGGTCTTCGCGGCCGTCATGGTGGGCGTGCCCGCCTACCTGAACGGCTATGCCGCCCTGCCGCTGGTCGAGGGCCTGATCTCCCAGGGCATGGCGCCGGGTGCCGGCATGGCCTTCCTGCTGGCCGGCGGGGTCAGTTCCATCCCGGCGGCCATCGCGGTCTTCGCCCTGGCACGCCTGCCGGTCTTCCTCTCCTATCTGGGATTCGCCTTCGCCGGATCGCTTCTGCTGGGCCTCGCCTACGGACTGCTGCCGCTCTAGGCGCTACTTACGGAAGTATTCGATGCGCGCGCCGCGGCTCTGGAACAGCATCTGCACCAGCCGACCGTCTTCGTCGTACCAGAGGTCGCGCTCGAAGGCGCCCGAGGCCTCCCAGCGCTGCGTCCTGTAGCTGCCCGAGGAGAGTTCCAGGGTCACGAGGTCGCGGCCCTGCCGCTCCATGATCAGCGGGTCGTAGATCTCGTCGGTCTGGGCGGAGAGCGCCTTGGGACGGTCGGCGACCGCCAGATTCCAGTCGGGCGCAAAGCCGTAGTCCGCTCCGAAGCTCTCGGTCACGCCGTTGACCGTGCGGCGATAGCCCTCGCCCTCCGCCTCGATCAGAAGCTCGAAGGGCGTGCCGTCGTCGTCGGTCGTGGCCTCGATGCGCAGGATGCGCCCCTCCGACCAGGTCTCGACGCGCCGGTGGCTGCGGCTGTAGAGCGTGATGAATAGGGCGCTGACCTCGATCTCCTGGGTGATCTCCACCCGGTCCCCCTCGATCTCGACGCGCTGCTCGCCGATGATCTCGCCATCGCGCTGGATCTCGTAGACGAGCGTCTCAGCCGCAGCGCCCGTCGCGGCGAAAGGCAGACCCAGCAGGAGCGTGAGGCAGGCCAAAAGGGCTGAATATCGTGGCTTCATGGGTCGGCTCCTCCTGTTGCTCCCCTCTTGAGAGAGGCCCTTGCCTGCCAGACTAGCAAAGCTGACGCTCAAGGAAAGGAGGCCTTGATGGTCTCTGCGCCCGTCTCAGTGCCCGTCTCTTCGCTCAGGTAGTAGCGCACCAGCTTCTTGACCTCGGGGATATCCCATTCCAGCGAGCCTTGCAGCTTGCCCACCACGCGGCCCCGCTTGTCCAGCAGGAAGCTGGTCGGCAGGCCCTTGACCCCCAATTCCGTCGCCAGTTCGCCCAGCGGGTCGAGGAAGATGTCCAGGGCGTCCAGGCGGTAGTCCTCGTAGAATCCCTGCACCACGGCGAGACCCTGCCGGTCGACCGAGACCGCCATCACCGTCAGGCCCTCGTCGCCCAGATCGGCCTGGAGGCGGTTCAGGGAGGGCATCTCGTAGACGCAGGGCGCGCACCAGGTGGCCCAGAAGTTGACCAGCAGAACGCCGCCCTTATAGTCCGCCAGCCGCCGCTGCTTTTCGAAGGCGTCCGTGACGGGAATGTCCGGCGCTGGCACCGGCGGCGCGAGCAGAGTAAAGTTCCCGGCCAGCGGGCCTTCCAGTGGCGGCTCTCCCGCCTGAAGCGGGGAGGCCGACAGCCCGAAAACCGCAACCGCGATCCCGGACGCCAGGACAAGGGCGGCCAAAAGACGACGCGCAACAGACAAAGCGAAAACCTCCGTTATGAGCGACTCCGACACGTCCAAGAACCGGCCCCAAAGCGACACCGGCAAAGAACCCGCCAGCAACCAGATGTGGGGCGGGCGCTTCGCCGCGGGCCCTGCCGAGGTGATGGAGAAGATCAACGCCTCCATCGGCTTCGACAAGAAGCTCTACGCCCAGGACATCGCGGGGTCCAAGGCGCACGCCCGCATGCTGGTCTCCGCCGGGATCATCTCCAAACAAGATGGCGAGGCGATCGCCGAAGGTCTAGACACGATCCTGCGAGAAATCGAAGCAGGCGAGTTCGCCTTCTCCGCCGCGCTGGAGGATATCCACATGAACGTGGAGAACCGTTTGCGCGAACTGATCGGCGCGCCCGCGGGGCGGCTGCACACCGCGCGCTCGCGCAACGATCAGGTGGCGACGGACTTCCGCCTCTGGGTGCGCGACGCCCTCGACACGCTGGAACAGGCGGTCAAGGAGCTGCAGGGCGCGCTGATCGATCAGGCCGAGGCCAACGCCGAGACCATCATGCCGGGCTATACCCACCTGCAGGCCGCGCAGCCGGTGACGCTGGGCCATCACTTCCTGGCCTATGTCGAGATGCTGGGCCGCGACCGGGGGCGGCTGTCCGATGCGCGCAGGCGCATGAACGAGAGTCCCCTGGGCGCGGCGGCTCTGGCCGGGACCGCCTTTCCCATCGACCGCTTCATGACGGCCAAGGACCTGGGCTTCGACCGGCCCATGTGCAACTCGCTGGACGCCGTGTCGGACCGGGACTTCGCCCTGGAGTTCCTCTCCGCCGGGTCGATCCTCGCCGTGCATCTCTCGCGGCTGGCCGAGGAGCTGGTGCTCTGGTGCAACCAGGGCTTCCGGTTCGTCGTGCTGTCCGACGCCTTCACCACCGGCTCGTCGATCATGCCGCAGAAGAAGAACCCCGACGCCGCCGAGCTGATCCGGGGCAAGACCGGCCGGGTGATCGGCTCGCTGAACGCGCTCCTCATCACCATGAAGGGCCTGCCCATGACCTACGGCAAGGACATGCAGGAGGACAAGGAGCCTGTCTTCGACGCGGCGGAGACCCTGATCCTCTCGACCACCGCCATGCGCGGCATGATCGAGGACCTGAGGTCCGTGCCCGAGAACCTGCTGAAGGCGACGCAGGCGGGCTTCATCACCGCGACCGATCTGGCCGACTGGCTGGTGCGCGAGTTGAACCTGCCGTTCCGGGAGGCGCACCACATCACCGGTTCGCTGGTCGCAGAGGCCGAGAAGCAGGGCTGCGATCTGGCCGACCTGCCGCTGGAGGCCATGCAGGCGGTCCATGCCGGGATCACCGGGGGGGTGTTCCAGGTCCTTTCGGTTGAAAAGGCCGTTGCGTCGAGGCGCAGTTATGGGGGAACCTCGCCCTCGGAAGTCCGCGAGCAGATCGAACGCGCCCGGGAGCGTTTTTTATGAGCCGTTTCTTGACCCGACGCCGCCTCTTGCTGGGCGCCGCCGCCCTGGCGGCGCTGCCGGCGCTCTCGGCCTGCGGCAAGCGCGCCCGGGTCCGCCTGCCGGACGAAAGGCAGGGTGAGGCGACCTACCCCCGCCAATATCCGCGGCCCAGCAGCGTGAACCCTGGCGCCACTGCGCCCGATTCCGGCCCAGCACCCGCGCCGAGCGACCCGCAGGAAGGCGACCCCTACTACGATCCCTTCGCCGAGGATGAAGAAGACACCGTCAGGGACCCGCTGTCACAGTGAACCATTCAGCCCCACAGCCCGCGGTTCCGGAGTTCGCCTACCGGAACGGCGCCCTCGAGGCCGAGGGCCTGCCGCTCGCCCTGATCGCCGAGCGGGTCGGCACGCCTTTCTATCTCTATTCGGCCAGCGCCATGCAGGACGCTTACCGCCGTTTCACCGCCGCTCTCGAGGGATTGAACGCCCAGGTCTTCTACGCCATGAAGGCCAACGGGAATCAAGCGGTGATCCGCTGCTTCGCCGACCTGGGTGCGGGCGCCGACGTGGTCTCCGAAGGTGAACTGCGCCGCGCGCTGGCCGCCGGCATCCCCGCGGAGAAGATCGTTTTCGCCGGGGTCGGCAAGACCGAGCGCGAGATGACCTTCGCGCTGGAGGCCGGGATCCTACAGTTCAACGCCGAATCCTGGCCAGAGCTGGAGCGCCTGGACGCCGTGGCCCGTGCGCTCGGAAAGGTCGCGCCGGTCGCGATCCGGGTCAATCCGAACGTGGACGCCAAGACCCACACGAAGATCGCCACGGGCCGCCGGGCCGACAAGTTCGGCATCGACCTGGACCACGCGCGGGAGATCTATCAGGCGGCCATGAAGCTGCCGGGGATCGCGCTGGAAGGTCTGGCGGTTCACATCGGCTCGCAACTGACCGACGTCGCGCCCTTCCGCGAGGCCTTCTCGCGCACCGCCGCCTTCTACCGCGAGATGCAGGCCGCCGGCGTGCCGCTAACGCGGCTGGACCTGGGCGGCGGACTGGGTGTCGGCTACCAGGGCGCCGGACCGGACCTGGAGAGTTACGCCGCGATCGTGCGCGAGGTGGCCGAAGGCCTGGACGCCGAACTGGCTTTCGAGCCGGGGCGCTACCTGGTGGCCGCCGCCGGACTCTTCGTGACGCGGGTGATCTATGTGAAGGAAGAGCGCGGCAGGCGCTTCCTGATCGTGGATGGCGCCATGAACGACCTGATCCGCCCGACGCTCTATGAGGCCTATCACGAGGTTTTGACCGCCGAGGCGCCGAAGGACAGCTGGCGCTTCGAGGAGGCGGACCTGGTCGGCCCGGTCTGCGAGTCGGGGGATTACTTCGCGCGCGACCGCAAGCTGCCGCCGGTGAAGGCCGGGGATTTGCTGGCTCTGTCGCATGCCGGGGCCTATGGCGCGGTCATGTCTTCGAACTACAACACCCGCCCGCTGCCCCCCGAAGTGATGGTCAAGGAGGGCGAGATGGCCGTGGTGCGGGCGCGCCAGGATTATGCCACAATGATTGCCCAGGATAGCTTGCCTGACTGGCTCAAGAAGCCAGATCATAAGGGGTAGCACCACAGGACCGCATTCGATTGACAGGGTCCGCCGGGGCTGTTTCGACAGGCTGGAAAGGCGCAAGAGGGCCCTTGGAACCGAACGAGACGAAAGAGCGCAAAGACCCCCTTCCCGGCGGCAGCAATCCGGGCGAGGCTCTGCTGCCTCTGGCGCAGTTCGTGGTCCTTTGGGAAAAGCTCTGGCCGCGTCTCTGGCCCGCCCTGGCAACGCTGCTGGTCTTCTTCATTCTGGCCTTCTTCGATCTGCTTCCCCTGCTGCCCGGCTGGCTGCATCTCGTGGTTCTGGCTGCGCTCGCGGGCGTCTTCCTCTGGACCGGCCTTCGGGGCTTCAAGGGATTGGTTCTGCCGGACCGCCGCGAAGGACTGCGGCGGCTTGAGCAGGACAGCGGGCTGAAGCACCGGCCCCTCTCCTCCTGGGATGAACAGCTGTTCGACGGCAGCGATGCGCAGAGCCGCAGCCTCTGGGCCGCCCATCAGCGCCGCCTCGCGCGGCAGGTCAGGAGCTTGCGCCTGGGACCGCCGCGCACGGGACTTGAGCGGGTCGATCCCTTGGCGCTGCGCGCCGCGCTCGGTCTGCTGCTGGTCGTGGCGCTGGTCAGCGCCGGCACGGATTGGCGCGGCAACCTGGCGCGCGCCGTGACGCCCCAGATAACCGGGCCTGAAGCCCCCGTCGCCAAGCTCGACCTCTGGATCACGCCGCCCAGCTATACCGGCCTGCCGCCCGCCGTGCTCGCCTCCGCCTCGCGCCAGGACGACGCCCAGGCGGCGGCTGCCAAGAACCCTCAAGGCGCAGACGAGTCTGAAGAGGCTCAGCCGCTTCCGGCGCTCAGCCTGCCCGTCGGCAGCGAAGTGCTGGTGCAGCTTCAAGGCGGCAGCGGCACGCCCAGCGTCACCCTGGATGGGGAGGCGCTGGCCGAGTTCCAGGGCATCGCGGCCGACGCCCAGCGGGCGGTCGGCTTTCTTGAAGCCGGCGGCACCCTTGAGGTGACGCAAGGCTCGCGCTCCCTTGGTTCCTGGATCATCGACGCCCTGCCGGACGCGCCCCCGGCCATCGAGTTCGCCAGCGCCCCGTCGCGCAGCGAACGCGCCGCGCTGCGCCTGGATTACATCGCGGAGGACGACTACGGCGTGACCCGCGTCAGTGCCGAGATCCGTCTTGTGGACCGGCCGGACGCAACGCCGATCGAACTGGAGCTTCTGCTGCCCTCGGGCGGATTGGCGACGGTCGAGCAGTCGGCCTTCCACGATTTCACCCCGCACCCCTGGGCGGGCCTGCCGGTCAGCATCACCCTGCTGGCCGAGGACGCCGCCGGACAGACCGGCGAGAGCGACGCCGTCGAGACCATCCTGCCCGAGCGCATCTTTCAGCATCCGGTCGCGCGCGCGCTGGTCGATCTGCGTAAGCAGTTGACGCAGGACCCGACGCGCCGCTTCCCGGTGGCGCGCGCGCTTTCGCGCATCTACCAGCAGCCCGAGCACTTCTTCGGCGACGTGGTGGTCGCGCTGGCGATCCACAGCTCGCAGCGCCGCCTGCTGTTCAACGAAGACCTGGACTCGGTCCGTCAGGTGCAGGACACGCTCTGGAAGACGGCCCTCAGGATCGAGGAGGGCGAGCTCAACCTCTCACAGCGCGACCTCATGTCCCTGATGGACCAGCTGCAGCGCGCGCTGGCCGAGGGCGCGCCGGACGAGGTGATCGAGAAGCTGATGGAGCAGTTGCAGGCGGCCATGGACCGCTACCTCGACGAACTGACGCGTCAGGCTTTGCAGAACATGGAGCAGGGCGGGCCGATGCAGGAGCTGAACCCGCAGGATATGCAGAGCCTGAACCGGCAGGACCTTCAGGACCTTCTGGACGCCGCGCGGGAGATGAGCGAGGCCGGGTCCCGCCAGACCGCGCAGGAACTGCTGTCCCAGCTTCGCAACATGCTGGAGAACATGCAGACCGCCCAGGCCCAGGCGCAGAACGGCGAAGGCCAGCGCGGCATGGAGATGATGGATGACATGAACTCCATGCTTCAGCGCCAGCGCGACCTGATGGACCGCAGCTTCCGGCGCTCTCAGGAAGGGCAGCAGGGCGAACAGGGGCAAGAGGGACAGCAAGGCCAGCAGGGACCGCAACAGGGTCAGGGTTCGCCCAACGGCAACAATCAGGCCGATGCGGAAGCCCAGGCGCGTCTGCGCCAGGAACTGGGTCGCCTGATGGACGAGTTGGGTCAGATGATGCCGGGTCAGGTGCCGCCTTCCCTCGGCGAAGCGCAACGCGAGATGGGCAACGCCGAGTCCCAGCTCCGGGGCGACAATCCTGGCGCTGCGAACCAGAACCAGCGGGACGCCCTCAGCGAGTTGCAACAGGGCGCCCAGTCCCTGGTGGAGCGCTTCATGGAGCAGATGGGCGAAGGACAGGGCGGCCAGGCCGGCACCTTCGGCGAGGACGCCGGCACCTCCCGCGATCCGCTCGGCCGAAATCCGCCGGGCCGCGGCATGGGCGAGATGGGCGATGTCGGCGTTCCCGAGGTCTCGGACCGCCAGCGGGCCCAGGAACTGTTGCGAGAGCTGCAACGGCGCTCGGGCGAGCGCACGCGGCCCGAGGTCGAGCGCAACTACCTCGACCGGCTCCTGCGCCCCTTCTGATTTTTCAGCATCTGAGAGAGCCCGGCGCTATTCCGCGGGCAACGGCACGAAGTCGATGCCGATGTCGGCTGCTTCTTCCGGCGGATTGGCGCGCGAGAAAGAGAAGAGAGCGCGCTCTTCGGGCTGCAAGCTCTCCTCGCGGAGCTGTTCGGTCCAGCTCGCCAGCTCCGCGCCGGATTCGTCGAGCAGACGGATCCGGAGCGCAGGGACCGCGCGCACCTGATCGGAGACGTTCACGACCTCACCCTCGACACGCAGTTCACGCTGATCCCCGGTCTGCCGCCGGACCGATCGAATCGAGTCCAGCTTCAGGCCCTCTCCCACCAGGACCGCGTCATAGCCGAAAAGGCTGAAGGCCTTGGTCGCGATGGGGTGCGCCGTCGCCAGGGTCTCACGGTTTGTCCAGACCACCACGGCCAGGGTGATCGAAAGCACAAGGATCAGAAGGTAGTAGGGCCAAAGCGACCGCTCCGCCTCCTCCTCGACGCCCTGACGCAGCTTTTCGCGCAGGTCGTCGTCGCTGACGCCTGGAGCGGCGCTCTCAGCGGGTTTGGCGGCGGGCTTGGACGCCGCTTCGGGCTTCGCCGCCGAAGGCTCCTCGGGAGGCGGGGCCGCAGGCTTTGCGCCCTCTGGTTTCGCGCCCTCTGGTTTCGCGCCCTCTGCGGATTTCGCGCCCTCTGCGGGTTTCGGCGTCAACTCCGCCTCGGCCTGCGCCGGCTCCACCTCCTGTTTTTCCGGCTTGGCGGTCCAGGTGTAGCTGCACCGGAAACAGCGCACGCGCGATCCGCCCGGCGCGACGGCCCCATCGTCGACCTTGTACTGGGTATCGCAGGCTGGGCAGGTCAAAAGCATGGGAACAGCGGCAATCCGGCGCAAACACAAAAAGGGGCGTCAGGAGAAGGGCGGTCCCTACTTTAGGTAGGCGATTCGCGCCGTGCAAGGCGCGCAAGGGGGCATTCCTGTGACAAGCCCGCAAGCAACTTTGCGAAACCCCCCGGCGGGGGCTACAGTCATGCGGAGCGGGACGAACGACTTCCCTTGGGAGAGACCGATTGATCCATTTCGATGAGGTGGCTTTGCGCTACGGCAGCGGCGCTGAGACGCTGAGCGACGTCTCCTTCGAATTGGAGCCGGGCAGCTTCCACTACGTCGTGGGTCCCAGCGGCGCGGGCAAGTCATCGCTGCTGAAGCTGATGTATCTCGCCATGATGCCGACCCGCGGACGAATCAGCCTCTTCGGGCGCGAGGTCGCGGACATGCCGCGCGACGACATGGCGATCCTGCGCCGGCGCATCGGCGTGGTGTTCCAGGAATTCCGCCTGCTCGCCCACCTCAACGTCTTTCAGAACGTGGCTCTGCCCTTGAAGGTGACCGGCAAGCGCGAACCCAAGTGGCAGGCCCACGTGCGCGAACTGCTGGAATGGGTCGGGCTGGGCGACAAGATCGAGGCCGACCCCCTGACGCTTTCGGGCGGAGAGCAGCAGCGCGTGGCCATCGCCCGCGCCGTCATCACGCGGCCCAACCTCATCATCGCCGACGAGCCGACCGGCAACGTGGACGACCGCATGGCGATCCGGCTGATGTACCTGTTCGAGGAGTTGAACAAGGTCGGCACGACCGTCGTGGTGGCGACCCACAACGAGAGCCTGGTCCGGCGCTTTCCCCACCCGCTCATGCAACTCGGCGACGGCAGGCTTGAAATCCTGCCCCCGCCGGAGTGAGGGGGGAGCGATGATCTTCATGGGCTCCGACCTGCCGCTCAAGAAGGACGCCTCCGCGCGCTTCCTGCCGCTCCTGATCGGCTTCATGGTGTTCCTGGCGGCCCTGGCCCTCGCCGGCGCGCTCTCCATGAACGCCGTGGTCACCGACTGGCGCAGCGCCTTCACCGGCAAGCTGACCGTTCAGGTGCCCAACGAAGGCGGCGTGAGGGACCAGCTGCAGCGCGCCCAGGTCGAGAGCGTGGTGGACCTGCTGCGCGCCCAGGGCGGCGTCGAGGAGGTCGAACTGCTGAGCGAGGCGGAAACCCGCGCGCTGATCGAGCCTTGGCTCGGCAGCGGCTCCAGCCTTCAGGAGCTGCCGCTGCCGAGCCTGATCGCCGTCACCCTGTCCGATGAGGCCGATCCCGACCTGACGGCCATCTCGATCAAGCTTCAGGAGGCGGCGCCGGGCACCGTGATCGACGATCATCAGCGCTGGCTGGGGGAGGTCCTGAACAATCTGCGGAGCCTGCAGCTTCTGGCGCTCGGCCTGCTGGTCGTGGTCGGCGTCTCGGCCATGCTGGCGGTGGTCTACGTGACCCGCACAGGCCTTGCCATCCATCACGAGGTCATCGAGCTATTGCACCTCATCGGGGCCAAGGACGCCTATGTCGCCCGGCAGTTCCAGCGTCAGGCGCTCTCCATGGGATTGACCGGCGGCGCCATCGGGCTTTTGATCGCCGTGCCGGTGGTGCTGCTGATCGGGACGCTGCTGGCGGGCGGGGAAACGGCGATCTTCCCGCAAGTGCGCTTCGGCCCCGTTGAATGGGGCCTCATGGCCGCCCTGCCGGTGCTGACGGCGGTGATCGCCATGGTCACCGCCCGGCGCACGGTGCTTAGAAGTCTGACCGATCTATCCTGACGCTTTGACCGGAGCCGAGGGGACAGGAGATGCCCGGCGACAAGCCGATTTTCAAGGAAACCCGGAAGCGGCGCTGGCTGCGGCGCCTGCTTCTGCTGCTGCTTCTGCTGCTGGGGTTGTGGCTCTCGGGTCTGTTCCTCTTCGTCGCCTCCATGCCCGAAGCCGTCGAGGAGCCTGAGCGGGAAAGCGACGCCATCGTGGTGCTGACAGGCGGCAGCGAGCGGCTTTCCGAAGGCTTCCGCCTGCTCGCCGAGGGACGGGCGGAAAAGCTGCTGGTGTCCGGCGTCTATCGTGGCGTTGACGTGCGCGCGCTTCTGCGCCTCTCCCAGGACGCGCCCGAGGAGCTGGCCTGCTGCATCGCTGTCGGCTACGAGGCGGACGACACCGAGGGCAACGCCAGCGAGACCGCCGCCTGGATGGCCGAGGAAGGCTTCTCCTCCCTGCGGCTGGTCACGGCGGCCTATCACATGCCGCGCAGCCTGCTGCTGTTCCGCGCGGCCATGCCGCAGGTGGAAATCCTGCCCCACCCGGTCTTCCCGCAGGGCTTCCGGCAGCGCAACTGGTACCTCTGGCCGGGTTCGAGCGCTCTTATCGTCACCGAGTACAGCAAGTACCTTGTGGCGCGGGTGCGCGTTTCCTGGCGCGCCTTCTGGCAGGGTCTGACGGGCTGAGGCGGCGATGCGTATCCTGGGTTCACTCCTCTTCACCATCCTCTTCTTCATCTGGTCGGCGATCATCAGCATCGGCGGGCTTCCCTGCCTGCTGCTCCACCACCGGGCGACCTATATCCTGGGGAAGATCTGGACGGCGGTGACGCTCTTCCTGCTGCGCTGGCTCTGCGGTGTGAAGGCGGAGTACCGGGGGCTGGAGAACCTGCCAGACGGTCCGGCGATCATCGCCAGCAAGCACCAGTCCGCCTGGGAGACCCTGGTCCTGCCGCACCTGACGCCCAAGCTCTATCCGGCCTACGTGCTCAAGGTCGAGCTGACGCGGATCCCGCTGTTCGGCCGCCTGCTCAAGGGTTCCGGCATGATCGCGGTGGACCGCGCCGCCGGCGCGAAGGCGCTGAAGGCGATGCTGACGGAGGCCAAGCAGCGCGCAGCGGAGGGGCGCTCCATCGTGATCTATCCCGAAGGCACCCGCACCGAGCCCGGCAAGAAACTGCCCTACCACCCCGGCGTCGCGGCGATCTACCGGGAGACGGGCCTGCCGATCGTGCCGATCGCTCTCAACTCAGGTCTCTTCTGGGGACGCAACGCCTGGCTCAAGAACCCGGGGACCATCGTTCTGGAGGTCCTCCCGCCGATCCCGCCCGGCCTTGAGCGCCATGCCGTGATGGAACGCCTGGAACGGGAGATCGAGGCGGCCAGCGCACGACTCCTGGCCGAGGCCGAAGACCGCCGGCGGCGTTAAGCGAACGTTCATAGAACATTCCTTGATTTCAAACGCTTACCGCCCTATTCTATAGGGCTGACACTGGCGGCCGTAACAAGCAGAAAGCAGTCATGAGCGAAGCCTTGGAACTCCCCGCGATCTCCCGCGAGATCTGGGACATGAAGTACCGTCTGAAGGCGGCGGACGGCGCCAGCACGGAAGCTGGCCCGGAGGATTCCTTTGCCCGCGTCGCCAAGGCGCTGGCCGCCGTCGAGCGCGACCCGGCGCTCTGGGAGGAGCGCTTCGCCGGGGCCATGACCGCGCTGAAGTTCCTGCCCGCCGGGCGCATCCTGGCGGGCGCGGGCAGCGATCGGGACGTGACGCTCTTCAACTGCTTCGTCATGGGCCGCATCGGCGATTCCATGGGCGAGATCTTCGCCAACCTGCGCGAAGCCGCCCTGACGCTCCAGATGGGCGGCGGCATCGGCTACGACTTTTCGACCCTGCGCCCGCGCGGCGCCGCCGTGAAGGGGGTGGGCGCCGACGCCTCGGGCCCCTTGAGCTTCATGGACGTCTGGGATTCCATGTGCCGCACCATCATGAGCGCGGGCCACCGGCGCGGCGCGATGATGGGCACGCTGCGCTGCGACCATCCGGACATCGAGGATTTCATCACCGCCAAGCAGGAGTCCAGCCGCCTGCGCATGTTCAATCTCTCGGTCCTGGTCACCGACGCCTTCGTCGAGGCGGTGCGCGAGGACAAGGACTGGGACCTCCAGTTCAATGGAGAGACCTTCCGCAGCGTCAAGGCCCGCGAGCTCTGGGACAAGATCATGCGGGCCACCTACGACTACGCCGAGCCCGGCGTGATCTTCATCGACCGCGTCAACCAGATGAACAACCTCTCCTACGCCGAGGAGATCTTCGCGACCAACCCCTGCGGTGAGCAGCCGCTGCCGCCTTACGGCGCCTGCCTGCTGGGCTCGGTCAATCTCGCGCGGCTGGTCAAGCGGCCCTTCGAGGGCGACGCGGAGCTCGACCTTGAGGAGCTGGAGCGCCTGACGCGCCTGGGCGTGCGCATGCTCGACAACGCCATAGAGGTCTCGCGCTTTCCCCTGCCCGAGCAGGCCGAGGAAGCCAAGACCAAGCGGCGCATCGGCCTCGGCATCACCGGGCTGGCCGACGCGCTGATCCTCTGCGGCCTGACCTACGGCAGCCGCGAAGCCGTCGCGGCGACCGAGCGCTGGATGACGGTGTTCCGCGACGCGGCCTATGCGGCTTCGGTGGACCTCGCCACCGAGAAGGGGGCCTTCCCGCTGTTCGATTCCGAGAAGTTCCTGGCCTCGGAGAGCGTGAAGACCCTGCCCGAAGATCTGAAGCAAGACATCGCCCGCATGGGCATCCGCAACGGGCTCGTGACCTCGGTCGCGCCGACCGGCACCATCTCGCTGCTCGCGGGCAACGTGTCCTCCGGCCTGGAGCCGGTCTTCGCCTTTTCCTACCGCCGCAACATCCTGCTGCCCGACGGCAGCCGCAAGCAGGAGAAGGTGGAGGACTACGCCCAGCAACTGTTCCATCGGCTGAAGGGCAAGGAAGAACCGCTGCCCGAGGCATTCGTGGACGCCCAGCGGCTGGAGCCCAGCGCGCATCTCGTCATGCAGGCGACGGTGCAGCGCTACATCGATTCCTCGGTCTCCAAGACCATTAACCTGCCCGCGGACATCTCCTTCGATGGCTTCAAGTCGGTCTACCTGCAGGCCTACGACATGGGCTGCAAAGGCTGCACGACCTATCGGCCCAACGAGGTCACCGGCGCGGTCCTGGAGGTCGAGTCCACCCCGCCCTCCAGCGCCGCCGATCAGGAACCGGGCGAGGGCGGCCCGCACGAGAGCGTGGTCTACATGTCCCAGCCGCTCGACCGGCCCGAAGCGCTGCCCGGCAGGACCTACAAGCTTCAATGGCCCGAGAGCGACCACGCCATCTACATCACCCTGAACGACATCGTGCAGGACGGGCGCAGGCGGCCCTTCGAGATCTTCATCAACTCGAAGAACATGGAGCACTACGCCTGGACCGTGGCGCTGACCCGCATGATCTCGGCGGTCTTCCGCCGGGGCGGCGACGTCGCCTTCGTCGTGGAGGAGCTGAAGGCCGTGTTCGACCCGCGCGGCGGCGCCTGGATGAAGGGGCGCTACCTACCCTCCCTCCTGGCCGCGATCGGCGAGGTCATCGAGCAGCACATGATCGAGATCGGCTTCCTCTCAGGACCGGCCGAGATCGGGGAGGAGGCGCGGCGCGCCGTGGCGTCGGGCGAAGGCGCCGCACGCCCCGCGCAGTGCCCGCGCTGCGGCTCGGCGGCGCTCATCAAGCAGGAAGGCTGCGACCTCTGTACCGCATGCGGCCACTCCCGCTGCTCCTGACGCTCTAGAGCCAGGGCATCGGCAACCAGTAAACGGAGAACCCTAGAATCAGGGCGGCGGCGAAGCCCGCCCCCGTCCAGCGCGCCATGACGCCGCCTGCGATGATCTGGACCATCCCCGCCTTGACCAGGGAGTTGGAGGCGGCGGCGATCATCATGCCGAGCCCGGCGATCGCCAGGGTGGTGCCTCCCTCCCCTGCGAGCGAACTGTAGGAAAGCGTGATGGCGTCGACATCGGCCAGGCCCGACACCAGAGCCAGAAGATAGAGCCCCGCCGAACCCAGCCAGGCCCGCAGCGCCTGGGACAGTAAAAGGATCGCGGCCAGCAAGGCGCCGAACTGCACGGCGACCCAGAACTCGAAGGGATTGGGCGGCAGCAGGCTGTCGTCGCCCTCCTGCGGTTTGGCGCCGCGCCAGGCGGCGAAGGCGACGGCGTAACAGCCGGCCAAGGCGGCGAGCAGGGCCGGTCCCAGGCGCAGCGCCACCTGAGGATCGATCACCGTGGCCACCACCAGCATGCGCGCGAACATGGTGCCGGAGGCGAGCAGAACGCCCGCGGCCAGCAGACGCTGGCCCTGTTTGCGCTTGCGGCCCAGGCGCGCAAGGTTGAGAGCCACCGCCGTGGAACTGGCGAGCCCGCCCAGGAGAGCGGTCAGCAGCACTCCCTTTTCAGAGCCCAGCGCGCGCACCGCCAGATAGCCGGAGAAGGAGAGCCCGGCGATCAGCACCACCATCCACCAGATCTTGTAGGGGTTGAGCGCGTTCCAGGGGCCATAGCCCTGATCGGGCAGGATCGGCAGCAGAACCACGGAGATCAGCAGCAGCTTCAGGACCGCCGCGATCTCCGACCTGTCGGCTCTCTCCAGAAGACCGTGCAGCTCCGGCTTGCTGCCCAGCAGCACCGTCACCACCACGGCGGCGGCGCCGGCGACCTCCAACTCGCCCGCCCCGGCCAGAGCGCCCAGCCCGTAAGCGGTCAGGAGCGCCACGCCGGAGGTCGCGCTGAGGTCGGTCTTCTGCTCCAGCTTCTGCCGGTAGGCCAACCAGGCGAGCCCGGCAAGGGCGACGAAGCCCGCGGCCGTCACCCAGTCTCCCGCCGCGTCCTCCAACTGCACGCAGAGCCCGCCGAAGAGCGAGACGAGGCCGAAGGTGCGGATGCCGGCCGCGCGCATCCCCTCGGCAAGCTTGCGGTTCTCCCAGCCCCGCTCCGCGCCGATCAAAAGGCCGACGGCCAGCGCCACGGTCAGGCGGATCAGAAGATCGAAATCGGCTTCGAAGGTCATGCTGGGCAACCGCTCAATATCAGCGCCATCTGAAATAAGGCTAGCGGGCGGCGGTCAGTAAGCGCAAGGCGCTGTGGATCACCTAGCTCCGCCCCACGCCTTTGAGCAGCCGGTGCAGGCTGCGGTCGTGCAGACCCAGCGCGTCCAGATGCCGGACAGTGTTGCGGAGGTATTCGACGCAGGCGCCGCGCTGACCCTCCCCCTGGCAGATCAGGGCCGCGGTCTCCTGTTCGCTGAGGTGACCCGCGTACTGCTTGTGCCCCCGGTCCACCACGAAGGAGAGCGCCTTTAGCGGCCGCTTCCGGCCGGAGACCCGGAGGTCCAGCCAACGGGGAATGTAGACGCCCGTCACCATCTCCCGCTCGTAGAGGTAGGCCAGCACCTCTTCCCCCTCCCGCTGCGGCACCTGATAGGCGAGACCCCAGCAGGACCCGCCCCGGTCCAGGCCCAAAACCAGGCCGGGCGTCTCCGGCGTGCCCCGGTAGCGATGGGAATAGACGCAGAAGCGGCGGCGGTAACCGTGGAGCCGCGCCGGCTTGACGTCCAGATGCGGAAAACCCGGGTTCCACATGAGCGAGCCGTAGCCGAAGACCCAGAAATCATCCTCGGGCAGATGAATCTTGGGACGCTCGATGCCCTCGGCGGCGAGCCGGGCTTCGAGCGTTTCGATCTTGTTTCTGGCGGTTGAGGTCATTATCTCGCGGATCATAGAGACTTAGATGGGCGCGACAAGCCGCGGCGGAAAGTCTAGGCTCGTCGCTGCCTAATATCAGCGCCGCGAAGACGGCGTGGAAGCAACAATGGGAGACTTGATGAAGCGCCGTCTCGTCATCGCCGGGGTCGTCCTGGTCGCTCTGCTCACAGGCGGGCTGGTCGCAGCCTGGCTGGAGGTGAGCAGCCGTCTTCTGGCCGGCGTCGACCGCTGGGCCGAAGAACGGCGCCAGGAAGGCTGGCAGGTGCAATGGAGCGAGCGCGAGCGGAGCGGCTTTCCGCTTGCCGTCACCGGGCTCTTCCGGGAACCGCACCTGGAAGACCCCAAGGGCTGGCGCTGGGAAGGCGAGGCCCTGGCGGCGACCATCGAGCTGACCGACTGGAACCGGGTGGAACTGGAAGGTTTCGGCCTGCAACGCTTCTTCTGGCCCGCGATGCCCGCTGCCAAAGGACCGGCGGAGTTGCAGGCCGCCGAGAAGCGCGCCGTGCTGACCTACGACGAGCGGGGCCGACCGGCCACTCTGGCCCTGCGCGCCCGCGACGCCGAAGCCGCCTATGACGGACGGCGGGTGAGCGCCCAGACCCTCGAGGCCGACGTCACCGCGCCAAAGGACGCCGCGCGCTACGATGTTCCGGTCGATGGGCAGGGCCGCCTGCGCGCGACGGGAGTGACCCTTCCCGAGGGCCTGGACCCGCTGCTGGGCCCGACCGTCACGCTGCTGGAACTGGCGGGCGTGCTGACCGGGCAGCTGCCCGAGGACGGTGCGCTGGACAACGCCGCGCTCCGGGCCTGGGCGGAAAGCGGCGGCATCCTGGATGTCGATCAACTCTCTCTCGATTGGGGGCCGCTCACCCTGCGCGGCGACGGCAGCGTAACCCTGGATGAACAGGATCGCCCTTTGGGCGCCTTCTCTCTGCGGATCAAGGGGCTTCCGGAAACGGTCGAGCGGCTCGCCAGACGCGGACAGATCGACAGCGGCGTCGCCTTCACGGTTCAGGCGGTGGCGCTTTCCATCGGCAAGACCGATCCCTCCGATGGACGGCGGGAGATTTCACTGCCCCTGACGCTTCAGGACGGCTGGCTGTCCATCGGCCCGCCGATCGGCCCCATGCCCCTGGTCCGGCTGGACCCGGTCGATCTGGGCCGCTGAGCGCCTGCGGCTAGCCGGGCGCCTGCGGCTACTCGTCCTCGGATTTCTTTTCTCGCGGATCGAAGCTGCCGGCCTGATGCAGGTCCAGCACGCCCCGGCGAATCTCGCGGGTTCGGGCGAAGACCTTCTCCAGGGTATCCCCCTCGCCCCAGCGGATGGCCCGCTGCAACGCCGTCAGGTCCTCCGAGAAGCGCTGCAGGATCTCCAGCACCGCCTCGCGGTTGTTGAGGAAGATGTCGCGCCACATGACCGGGTCGGAGGCCGCGATCCGGGTGAAGTCCCGGAAACCGGAGGCGGAGTAGCGGATCACCTCCTGGCGCGTCGATTCCTCCAGGTCCGCCGCCGTCGCCACGATGGTGTAGGCGATCAGGTGCGGCAGGTGCGAGGTGATGCCCAGCACCTTGTCGTGATGGTGGGGCTCCATGATCTCGACCATGGAACCGCAGGCTTCCCACAAGGCCCTGACCTTCGCTATGGCCGCCTCGTCGGTGCCCGGTGGCGGAGTCAGGATGCAGTAGCGGTCCTCGAAGAGCTCGAGGAAGGCCGCATCGGGACCCGAATGCTCCGTGCCCGCTACGGGGTGACCCGGAACGAAATGTACGTTGTCGGGTATGGCCGGACCGATGTCGCGGATGGCCGCCTGCTTGACCGAGCCGACGTCGGTGACGATGGCGCCCGGCTTGAACACGTCTTGCAGCTTGTCGGCGAGCTCGGCGTAGGCGCCGATCGGCGTGCAGAAGACCACCAGGTCGGCTTCTGCGGCGGCGGCGCGGACGTCGTCCGTGACCTCATCCGTCAGGCCAAGCTCGCGGATGCGCTGGATCGTCTCCGCCCGGCGCGCCACGCCGACCACCTTCCGCGCAAGGCCGTGCCGCCGGATGTTGAGGGCGAGCGACCCGCCCTCCAGCCCGACGCCGATCAGGCAGACCGTGCCGAAGAGCTGGTTGGAGCCCTCGCCGCTCATGCCGTCACCTCGTCCTTCAGGAAGGCGGCCAGCGCTTCCAGGGCGATCTCCATCTCCTCGGCGGTGCCGATGGAAACCCTGAGACAGTTGGGCAGGCCGTAGGAGGCCATGCCGCGCAGCAGGACGCCGCGCGCCTTGGCGGCCGCCAGCGCCGCTTCGGCGGTCTTGCCCTCGGCCGGGAATTCGACCAGCAGGAAGTTGCCGTGGCTGGGATGCACCGTGAGCCCCAGTCCGGTCAGCTTCTCAGCCGTCCAGGCCCGCAACCGCGCATTTTCCGCCCGGCTCCGCTCGACGAAGCTCTGATCCTCCAGCGCGGCACGCCCGCCACCTGGGCGGCCTGGGCGACGTTGAAGGGGCCGCGCAGACGGTTCAGGACGTCGGCCACGGCGGGCGGGCAGTAGGCCCAGCCCAGGCGCAGCGCCGCCAGCCCGTAGATCTTGGAAAAGGTGCGGGTCATCACGACGTTGTCGAACTGCTCGACCAGCCGCGCCCCGGACTCGTAGTCCGGCTCCTCCACGTACTCGGCGTAGGCGGCGTCGATCACCAGCAGGGTTTCGTCCGGCAGCCCGGCGCGTAGGCGGCGCACCTCGGCGTCCGGCAGGTAGCTGCCGGTCGGGTTGTTCGGGTTGGCGAGAAAGACGAGGCGCGTCAGCGGACTGACCGCCGCCAGCAGGTTGTCGACGTCCGCGCGCAGGTCCGTCTCCGGCGCGCTGACCGGACGCGCGCCCGCCGTGCGCGCCGCGATGTCGTACATCAGGAAACCGTGGCGGCTGTAGAGCACTTCGTCGCCCTCGCCCGCGTAGGCGCGGATCAGCAGCGCGATCAACTCGTCCGAGCCCGCGCCGCAAACGAGGCGACCGGCCTCCAGCCCATGGATGCGCGCGATGGTTTCGCGCAGGGCCGCCGCGCCGCCGTCGGGGTAGCGATGCAGGTCCCCGGACAGCGCGCGGTAGGCCTCGGCGGCCTTCGGGCTGCAACCGAGCGGATTCTCGTTGGAGGCCAGACGCACCACACGGTTGGCGCCCTCGGCCTTGGACTCGCCGCCAACGTAGGGCTTCACGTCGAGAATGCCGGGGCGGGGCTTGAGCGCCATGATCTTTTGCTTTCCTTGCTTGTAACGCGAGCGATTGAGAGCGGGGCCGGACTAGCCGCCGCTGCCCCCGAGGGTCAGGGGACGGGCAGCCGCGCCGATCGCCCAGCACTGGCCGATCCGCTTGTCCTCCAGATCTTTCAGACGCCGGAGCCCGGGATCGTCCTGGGTCACGAAGCCGGCCACTTCCAGGAGTTGCAGCCCTTCGCTGCCCTCGCCGCTCTGCAACGCGATCACCGGGAGCCCGGCCTTCTCAAGCAGGGTCTTCAGCGAGCCGCGCGACAGGGGCTCGGTCAACTCCAGGACCAGGAAGCTGCTGTCGTCTCCGCTCGGCTCCGGGTCGATCAGAGAGATTGCCAGCGCTTCGCTGACGCCCTCCTTGGCGGCGTTGGCGAAGGGCAGCCGCGCGATGATGCGCGGCGTGCTGTCGCCGCTGCGGGCCAGATTAGGCCACCAGCAGCCCGCCTCCCCGGATTCCGGGAAGGGCAGGACGCCGATGATGTTGGGGTCCTCGGAGGTCTTCTGGAGCACCTGCGCGGCCGATCCACAGGGGATCAGGCCAGCCATCACGCCGTAATGGTCGCGGGTCAGCGCGCGCACCACCATCCCGGTGTCGCCGGAAAAATATGCCACCTTGAAGCCGCCCTGGATGTAGCTGCAGGCCGTGATGATCTCCCGCCAGATGCGCAGCGCGGCGGGCAGGGGAAAGGAGCCGCCATGGCGCTCGGCGATGCGGCGAAGCACCACGGCTTCCCGACCGGGCCGGGAGACAGGGCCCTGCCCCTTGGCCAGGGAGATGCCCTCCACCACGCGGGCCCGCTCCATCAACAGGTCGTGCAAGGCCGCATCGATCTCGTCGATGCGCGCGCGCAGAGCCTCCAAAGATGCGTCCGGCTTGTTCATGACCCGCTTATCCGTCCCATATTTCGTGAGCGCCCATTCTGCGTGGACGAGGGACTCGATTGATAGTCACAAGCGGCGGCAAAATCAAAGCCGCAGTGCGCCTCCCGATGACGAATTAGAGCAGCGGTAGCGGCGGGCCCTAGTAGTTGACCAGAATCCGGAAGCTGAAACTGGCCTCACCTTCGGCGGGAACGGGCAGCGTCCAAACAAGCTGCCCGGCCGCTTCCGATTCGACCTCAAGGCTGGTCGAAAGCACGCGCAGGTCAGGCGGGAAGACGCCGACCAGCTCGACCGTCACCGCCTCGTCCTTGGCGTTGGTGACCGTGACCTCCTGGGATAGCTCGTAGGAACGGTTGGAAAGCCGCTTGAAGTCGGTCACCTTGGCCTCTCCGCGAACATCGAAGGAGCGCCCAAGCACCAGTTCCAGCTCTCCGTCCTTCGGGGTATGGCCCTCGCCCGCCTCGCCCAGCAGAAGACGGCCGCCCTCTGCCGACTCGCCGTAGACGCGCCAGGTTCCGGCGGGCAGGGGACGGCCCAAGCCCGCCTCCTCGGAGTTGTCGAAGATCAGGCGGGTGGTGGCGTTGACCGGCCCGGCGACCTGGCCCCTGTTGCCGCCCTGCATGATCAGCCCCTCGATCCGGTAGTTCCGCTCCACCGGGACGTCCGCGGCCTCCAGAAAAGTCACCTGCTTCAGCGATTGGGAGGGCAGATCGACGCGCCCGGGCAGGACGTAGCGGTAATAGTCGCCCGCGGCTTCCTGCTTGGGCATGGGCGCGGCCGCGGCCTCCGACATCATCATGACGTCGCCGCGCATCGACTGGAGCGGCACGCCGGACCGCGCGCGGTTGATCTCTCCGGCCACCAGACTGATGGCCGCCCCCCGGTAGCTCTCCGGCGTGTTATTGGAAAGACTGGCCTGGGCCACCACCGAGAGCGTCCCAGCGGCCTCGTCATAGCGCGCGGTATAGTCCGCCTGCCAGGAAAAGCCGGTCGCCAGGTACCCGATATCGAGCTTCGCCGCGCCGCCCGGCTCGCTCAGCAGGTCGACCAGCAGAGCGTCTTCCCCGCGCAGCTCCGCGGGCGTGCGCGGGAACAGCAGATCTCCAACGGGACCAGGCGAAGATCACCGCCGACCTCGACCAGCGGGCCGCCGGACAGCGAGACCAGCCGGCCTTCGTGACGCTCCAGCCTGTCGGCCTGCTCCTCGCTGGGCAGCAGCACGCCGACGCTCTCGCCCAGGAAGGCCTCCGCCAGGGACCCGCGCGACAGGGTCGCGGGCTGATAGCTCTGCGACAGCAGGGCGACGCCCGGCGCTTCCAGATAGAGGCTTTGCGGCATGACCGTGGAGGCGACCCCCTCCAGCGCCAAGCGGTTGGGGCCGCGCTGGAGCTCGGCGTCGCGCAGCTCGTGGAAGAACGCGAGATCCTGGTTGTAGAGGGTTATCGCAAGACTGCGCTCGCCCGCGGCCAGACTCTGGCTGGGCAGCATCGGACTGTCGGCCTGGGCGCTCCCGGCGATCAGCGCGCTACAGGCGGCGGCGAGAAAGAGCGGCGAACGGGCCATCGGGGCACCTCCGGGCTAATAGGCATCAAAGGGTTCGGTAGTATCGCTTTTCGAAGGTTCCAGGAGGAATAGGGCAAAAGCGTGGTGGGCAAAAGGCGATTCCCGGCGCCCCGGGCGCTGCTCACGCCGGACGGCGGGCCTTCAGGGCCGTGGTCAGGGTGCCGTCGTCCAGATAGTCCAGCTCGCCGCCCACCGGGACGCCGTGCGCCAGATAGGTGACGGTCACCTCCGCAGCGGTCAGGCGATCGGCGATGTAGTGGGCGGTCGTCTGTCCTTCGACCGTGGCGCCCAGCGCCAGGATCACTTCCTTGACCTCAGGCTCGCTCGCCCGCGCCACCAGGGGGGCGATGCGCAGCTGTTCGGGCCCGCGCCCGTCGAGCGCGGAGAGCGTGCCGCCCAGAACGTGATAGCGCCCGGCGAAGGCGCCGGAGCGGTCCAGCGCCCAGAGATCCGCCACGTCCTCCACCACGCAGAGGATCGAGGGGTCGCGCTTCACGTCGAGGCAGACGCCGCAGGGATCGCTGGAGTCGAGATTGCCGCAGCGCCCGCAGACCGTCACCCGGTCGGCGGTTTCGGTGAGCGCGGCGGCAAGAGGCTCCAAAAGCTGTTCGCGCCGCTCAAGCAGGGTCAGCGCCGCCCTGCGGGCCGAGCGCGGGCCGAGGCCCGGCAAGCGGGCCAAGAGGCGGATCAGACGTTCGATTTCAGGGGCGGCCATGGCGGGACCTTAAGACGCCTAGAAGGGCAGGCTCATTCCCGGCGGCAGGTTCAGGCCGCCGGTCAGTTCGCGCATCTTCTCGCGGGTCATCTCCTCGACCTTGGCCTTGGCGTCGTTCGCCGCGGCCATGATCAGGTCCTCCAGCACCTCGACCTCGTTCGGGTCGACCAGCGACGGGTCGATTTTGAGGCCGCGCATCTCGCCCTTGCCGTTCATGCGCACTTCGAGCATGCCGCCGCCGGAAACGCCCGTGACCTCTTCCTGGGCGAGTTGCTCCTGCATCTCGGCCATCTTGGTCTGCATCTCCTGGGCCTGCTTCATCATGTTGGCCAGATTCTTCATTCCAGGTCTTCTCCCTCGTTCAAAAAGGCTTCCAGGGCGTCGAGGTCCACCTCGTCCGGGATCTCGTCGAGACCGCTTTCGCCCAGCCCCATCTCGTTCAGCGCCTCGCGCAACTGCTCCTCGCGCGCTTCCTCACCGGTGAGGCCGACCAGCGCCGCGCCTGGGAAAGCGTTCAGCAGCGCCTTGACCAAGGGCTCCTGCAAAAGGGCATCGCGCGCGGCGGCCTCGTGGCTGGCCTTGCGGTCGGCCAGCGTCGGCTGTCCCTCCTCGCCGGAAACGGAGACCATCCAGCGCCGTCCGGTCCATTCGGTCAGCAGCCGGCCCAGCCGCCCGGTCAGATCGCGCGGCGCCCGCTCGGTCGGGCGCAGCTCGATGCGCCCCGGCTCGAAGCGGACCAGATGCACCTCTTGAGCCAGTTGGGAGGCGAGCACCGCCTCCTTGCGCTCGCCGACCAGCGCCACGACCTCCTCAAAGCTCGAAAGCGAAAGCGGTTGCGCCGCTTGCGCCGAGGCCTGGGGTTGCGGCTGGCTTCGGGCGGCCTGCGGTCCATCGCCCCTGGTACGCTCCCCGCCGCCAGCCCCGCCGCCAGAATTTTGGGAGACCAGCCGGGCGCTCGCATCGCCTCCGCCGCCGGACGCGGGCGCGGCCTGCGTGGAGGCAGCGGGCGCCGCGCCCTCGCCATCGGTCAGTCTTTTGATCAGATCGCCGGGCGGCGGCAGGTTGGATGCGTGCGCCAGGCGGATCAGCACCATCTCAGCGGCGCTCTGCGGTGAGGGCGCCGACTGGGTTTCCTGATAGCCCTTCAGTAGAATCTGCCAGGCGCGGGCCAGCGCCTGCATGGAAAGCTTGCCCGCCATCTCCCGGCCCCGCGTGCGTTCGGCCTCGGGCAGTCCGGCCTCGTTGGCCGACTGCGGCACCAGCTTCGCGCGGGTCAGCCAATGGGTCAGGTCGAGCAGGTCCTGCACCACGATCGCCGGGTCTGCGCCCTTGGCGTGCAGGTCGGAGAAGACCTCCAGCGCTTCCTGCACGCGCCCGGCCAGCAGGTGGTCCAGAAGGTCGAAGATCTGTATGCGGTCGGCAAGACCCAGCATCTGGCGGACCAACTCCGCCTCGATGCGCCCGCCGGCAAGCGCGATGGCCTGATCCATCAACGACAGGCCGTCGCGCACCGACCCGTCGGCGGCGCGGGCGATCATGGCGAGCGCCTCGGGCGCGGCCTCGATCCCCTCCTTCTCCGCGATTCCGGCGAAGTGACGCTCCAGCGTCTCCTGCTCGACCCGGCGCAGGTCGAAGCGCTGGCAGCGCGAGAGGACGGTGACCGGCACCTTGCGGATCTCGGTGGTGGCGAAGACGAAGATCACCTGTTCGGGCGGCTCTTCCAAGGTCTTCAACAGCGCGTTGAAGGCGTTGGTCGAGAGCATGTGCACTTCGTCGATGATGTAGACCTTGTAGCGCGCGGCCACCGGGCGGTAGCGCACCCCGTCCAGCAGTTCGCGCATGTCGTCGACGCCGGTGCGGCTGGCCGCGTCCATCTCGATCACATCGACGTCGCGGTCCGCGGCGATGGCCGTGCAGTGCTGGCACTGGCCGCAGGGCTCCACGGTCGCGCCGCCCTTGCCGTCCGGCCCAACGCAATTGAGCGCCTTGGCGAGGATGCGCGCCGTCGTGGTCTTGCCGACGCCGCGTACGCCGGTCAGGACGAAAGCGTGCGCCAGACGCTGGTTCGCGATGGCGTTGGTCAGGGTGCGGACCAGGGCGTCCTGGCCGATCAGTTCGGAGAAGGTGGCGGGCCGGTACTTCCGCGCGAGAACGCGGTAGGGCGCCTGGGGCGCGTCGTCAGTCCCCTGGCCGGGGCGATCGTCTGGTGTCTCTGCCATCCGGGCTCGGCGCTGCCTTCATGAGCGGGGTTGAGACGGTATAGAACCGAATAACGGTGGGAGGCTGGACAGACGACCCGAGCCGAACTCGTTACGGCTGCTTCCTTCCGGACCTGACCGGGTTGGCGAGGGACCCGTCCGCCGCCAGCCTCCCGAGGCGCACTATAGCCACAAGAGGGCGGTCCGGGGCAAGGGTAAAGCCCCCAAAAACTTGGACCGGAACCCAGCCGGATTCCCGCACAACGCAAGGCCGATTGCCAGCGCGCGCGGCTTGGGCCACTTTAGCGCCCATGACGATACGCAACTTCTACAGCCAAGGCGGTCTGGAACGCGAAGAACCGCTGCGCCGCGACCCCCAATGGCTCGACAAGATCGGGGACGGCGAAGAGGTCCGCGTCGTCGCGGTCTGGCGTTACCGCAATCTGGTGGCGAGCCTGGAGAACCCCACGGCCCGCTACCTGGACCTGCAGGAGGCCTCGGTGCTGATCGAGCAGTCGGCGGAGCCGATCCTGCTGGGGCGGCGCGGCGGGGCCGTCTACCTCTCCGTCGATCTCAGCCATCACGAGGAGCCGCCGCGCCTGGAGGGCGAGTTCGCCGACCTGCGCCAGGTGGGTCCGGTTCTGGAACGCTGGGAGGGCTCGGTGCTCGCCTACGCGCGCGGCCTCGCCTGGTGGCATGCACGCCACCGCTTCTGCGGCGTCTGCGGCCATCCCACCCGCATGGAGATGGCCGGCCATCAGCGCCGCTGCGAGAATCCCGAATGCGGCGCCTCGCACTTCCCGCGCACCGATCCGGCGGTGATCATGCTGGTGCACGACGGCGGGGACCGCTGCGTCCTCGGCCGGCAGGCCGCCTGGCCGGAAGGCCGCCATTCCACGCTCGCCGGCTTCGTGGAACCGGGCGAGAGCCTTGAGGAGGCGGTGGCGCGCGAAGTCTTCGAGGAGGTCGGGATTCGCGTGCGGGACGTGACCTACCACTCCAGCCAGCCCTGGCCCTTCCCCTCCTCCATCATGCTGGGTTTCCACGCCCGCGCCGACTACGGCCCGCTGACCGTCGATCCCAACGAACTGGAAAGCGCGCAGTGGTTCGAGCGCAAGGCGATCCTGGAGTCCCCCGGCGACGCGCTCTTCCAGCTACCGCGCGAGGATTCCATCGCCCGCCAGTTGATTCTCTCCTGGTTGGAAGAAGCCTGAGAAAGCCCTAGAGGCCGCCGCCCGCGGCGTTCTGCTTGCGGAAGGGAGAGGCGGGATACACCCCCAGGATCTTCACCTCGCGGGAGAAGAAGCTCAGCTCCTCCAGCGCCAGCCGCACCAGACGGTCGTCCGGGTGCCCTTCGATATCCGCGTAGAACTGCGCCACGGTGAAGGAGCCGTCGGTGATGTAGCTCTCAAGCTTGGTGATGTTGACCCCGTTGGTCGCAAAGCCGCCGAGCGACTTGTAGAGCGCCGCCGGGACCGAGCGCACCCGGAACACGAAGGAGGTGATCACCGGGCCTTCGTGCGGCTCGGGATGGATCGGCTCGCGCGCCATCACGATGAACCGCGTGGTGTTGTTGTGCTCGTCCTCGACGTTGCGCTCCAGAATCTCCAGACCGTAGATCTCAGCCGCCAGGGCGCTGGCGATCGCCGCTTCGCCTTGCGGCCTGCGCTCCGCCAGGTCCTTGGCGGCGCCGGCGGTGTCGGCGTGCACGACGGCCTGCCAGCCATGTTCGCGGATGAAGCGGCGGCACTGGCTGAGCGCATGCACGTGGCTGCGCACCAGCTTGATGTCGGAAAGCTCCACGCCCTTGGGCGCCACCAGCTGGTGTTCGATCTTCTGGAAGTGCTCGCCGATGATGTGCAGGCCGGATTCCGGCAGCAGGTGGTGGATGTCCGCCACGCGCCCGGCCGAGGAGTTGTCGATCGGGATCATGCCGAGCGCCGCCTCGCCCTCGGAAACGGCCGCGAAGGCATCGGCGAAGGACGCGCAGGCCAGCGGCTCCATATCCGGAAAGACCGAGCGGCAGGCCACGTCCGAGTTGGCGCCGGGCACGCCCTGGAAGGCGATCTTCTTTTTCTTGCTCTCTGCCTTGCTGTCTGCGGCCATGGCGGGGGTCCGGTATCCGGGGGTTCTATTGAGGCCGGGCCGACAGGATTTGGCGCGCCCGCTCAAGGTCGGCGGGAGTATCGACACCCAGCGGAACGGTGTCAACGAGGGCGGCGTCGATCCTCATGCCGGCCTCCAGCGCGCGGAGTTGCTCCAGCCGCTCGCGCTTTTCCAGGGGCGAGGGCTGCAACGCCACGAAACGTTCCAGCGCGGCGCGGCGGTAAGCGTAGATGCCGATGTGATGATAGAGCGGCAGCGCGGCGTCGCCCTGGTCCCAGGGGATCGGCGCGCGCGAGAAATAGAGCGCCCGCGCCGCTTCGTTCGGGTCGGGAAAGGCGGTGGCGATCTTAACCACGTTGGGATTGGCGCGCTCGGCAGGCTCCGTGATCTCCGCGCAGAGCGTCGCGATCTCCACCTCCGGGTGGACCAGCGGCAGCAGGACGGCGCGCAGCGCCTCCGGCTCCAGGGTCGGCAGGTCGCCCTGGAGATTCACCACCACCTCGTGCAGGCCTTCCGGATCGATGCGCTGCACGGCCTGATGAATCCGGTCGGAGCCGCTGGGCAACTCCGGGTCGGTCAGGACCGCGCGCCCGCCGGCCTTCTCCACGGCCTCGGCGATCTCGGGTTCTGCGGCGGCCACGATGGCGGGGCCGATATCCGCCTCCAGCGCGCGGCGCAAAACTTGCACGATCATCGGCGCGCCCGCGATGTCGGCCAGCGGCTTGCCGGGCAAGCGGGTCGAGGCCATGCGGGCGGGAATCACGATCAGGGGGCTTCGGTTCATGCTTTCCTGGGCTCCAAGCGGTTTGGCGGGGTGATCCTGCCTCTTTTGCTTCCTGCTTGCGGCGGAAGCCCGGCTCTGCGACCTTTATAGCGTCTCTGCGACCTTGTGACGCGCGGAGCGGACAAGCCTCTCCGCTAATCTGCCCGTAGAAAGGCTGCGAAAGCGACGCTGGAGAAGGGTAGCGATCCGCAGGAGGCGCGGCAAAGGCCTTTTGCGGCTCGGCAATGAGTTGATCATCCTTGCGGCTCGCACTAAAGTCGCGCGCCATCGGAGCTAGAGTTCCTTCGCTTAATACCGTCAGGGGAAAGCAAGCATGTCCCTCGAGTTGAACAAAATCGCCGCGGCCGTCCTTACCGGCGGCGTCATCGCCATGGGGTCCGGCTTCATCGCGCACCTTCTGGTGTCCGAGGATCATTTGGAAGAAGCCGTCTACAAGCCTGCGGGCATGGAATCTTCCGGCGAGCAAATGGCCGAAGCCGAGGGCCCGGCCCTGGAGCCGGTGCTGCCACTTCTGGCTGCCGCCAGCGTGGAGTCCGGCGAGTCGCTCGCCAAGAAGTGCACCGCCTGCCACGCCTTCGAGGAGGGCGGCCCCAACAAGGTCGGCCCGGGCCTGTGGGGCGTCGTGGGACGCGCCATGGCCAGCCACGAGGGATACAGCTACTCCGACGCGCTGCAGAACGCCCCGGACGAGGCTTGGAGCTATAGCGCGCTGAACGCCTTCCTCGCGAACCCCGGCGAGTACGCGCCCGGCACCAAGATGTCCTTCGCGGGCATCGCCAAGGTGGAGGACCGCGCCGACATGATCGCCTACCTGCGCAGTCTCTCCAACGACCCGGCACCGCTGCCCAGCGAGGACGAGATCAACGCCTTGACCGCCAGCGCCGAAGGCATGGCCGAGGCCGCCGGAGACGCCGTGGAGGGCGCGATGGAAGCCGCTGGGGACGCCGTGGAAGGCGCTGCCGACAGCATGGCGGACGCCGCCGGCGCGATGGCCGAAGGCCCGGCCAGCGGCGTGATCGCGCTCCTGGCCTCCGCCGATGCCGCGGCTGGCGAGAAGGTCGTCAAGAAGTGCGCGGCCTGCCACTCCTTCGACGAGGGCGGACCGAACAAGGTCGGCCCCGGTCTCTGGGACGTGGTCGGGCGCGAGATCGCCAGCCACGAGGGCTACAGCTATTCCTCCGCGCTCAAGGATAAGGGCGGCACCTGGGACTATGCGGCCCTGGCGGGCTTCCTGTCCGACCCCAAGGGCTGGGCGCCGGGCACCAAGATGTCCTTCGCCGGCATCAAGAAGGATGAGGAGCTGGCCAACCTGATCGCCTACCTGCGCAGCCTCTCCAACGATCCCGAGCCGCTGCCGGACAACGCCGCGGCGGCGCCGGAGCCGAGCGCGCCCGCGCAAGAGACGGCGGCCGAGGACAAGGCCGCCGCCCTGCCGCCGGTCGGCAGCGCCGAGCGCACGGCCATGGTGTTCGCCGAAGCTGAGAAGATTCAGCGTCACATGGAAAACATGGCCGAACTCGCCACCCTGCAGAACCGGATGATGGAGCGTGAAAGGATGATCGAAGCCAGGGTTCTGGAGGCGGAACCCGACCGGGGAAAACTCTTGGCGCAAGCCTGCGCCACCTGCCATGACTGGAGCGAAAACGGGGCCGACAAGATCGGCCCTAATCTTTTTGGGGTCCTCGGCCGGCGAATCGCGGGCCTGGAGGACTATGCCTATTCGGACTGCTCGGCGGCGCTGGCCGAGGAGCCCCGGCATCTGGGCTATTGGAGCTATCAGCTCTTCGACGACCTTCTGAACAACCCGCAGGCCTTCTACGGCCGCTGCGAGCAGTCGCATCCTGAGTTCGCCGCGCCGGAGGAACGCCTTGCCCTGGCCGCCTACTTCCGCCTACAAGCAGAGCGCCCCTATCGCATCAACTGACCCCTAGTTTCGCGAGGCGCGCCCGCATGAGCCTGCCCTCCCCCGCATTCCTGGAGCGTTGCCGCGCCGCCGCCGAAGCGGCGGCAGAGGCCGCGGGAAAGGTCACCACCGGTTACTTCCGCCAAGACCTCACCGTCGACAGCAAGTCAGACGAGAGCCCCGTGACCCGGGCCGACAGGGAGGCGGAGCTGGCCGTGCGCGCCGTGCTGGAATCTCAGTTTCCCGACCACGGCGTGATCGGCGAGGAGCACGGCAGCAAGGACCCGGAGGCCGAGTTCGTCTGGGTCATCGACCCCATCGACGGCACCAAGCAGTTCGTGACCGGCAATGTCGGCTACGGCAGCCTGATCGCGCTGGCCCATCGCGGCAGGCCGGTCCTGGGCCTGATCGACATGCCCATGAAGCGCGAACGCTGGATCGGCCTTGCCGGCCGCGGGGCCGTCTTCCGCGACCAGCGGGGCGAACGGCCCGCCAAGGTGCGCGCCTGCGCAGAGCTTTCCCAAGCGGTGCTGACCGCCACGACGCCGGAGATGTTCGCCTCGGGCCCTCGGCGCGAGGCCTTCGAACGGCTGTCGGCGGAAGCGCGTTTCACCGTCTACGGCAACGACTGCTACGGCTTTGGGCTGCTCGCCAGCGGCTTCATCGACCTGGTCTGCGAGGCGGCGCTCGGCGTCTATGACTTCATGGCCCTGGCTCCCGTGATCACGGAGGCGGGCGGCATCATCACCAACTGGCGGGGCGAGCCCGTCAGCCTGGAGAGCGGCGACTGCGTCATCGCCGCCGGGGACCAGCGCTGCCACGAAGCAGCCCTTTCGATTCTGGGTGCCAGCGCATAGTCTTGATCCGGCGCGACGGGGCGCACAGATTAAGCTGGGTCGAAGCAGCCATTAAGAATGCGAACGACGGACAGGGCTTCACCGAAGGGATTCATGAACGGACCTCGCCTTTTCACGCTGACCGCAGGGCTGCTGCTCTCGCTCTCCATGGCGGGCGCGGCGCATGCGCAGTCGGATGCCAACACAGTCGCCAGCTCAGACGCCGGCGCGGGTCGTCAGGTCATCCATGAATCCCACGCCATCGCCATGCACGGCGAGCCGAAGTACGGCCCCGATTTCAGGCACTTCGACTATGTGAACCCGGAAGCGCCCAAGGGCGGCGAGGTACAACTGGCCGCCATCGGGAACTTCGATTCCTTCAATCCCTTCATCATCAAGGGAGAAGCTGCGGCGGGTATCGCGAACACCCACCAGAGTCTCATGGTCTCCAGCGCCGACGAGGCCTTCACGGAGTACTGCCTGCTCTGTGAGAAGGTGATCTGGCCGGACGACCGCTCTTGGGTTGAATTCGAGTTGCGCGACGACATCATCTGGCACGACGGCAGGCCGATCACGGTCGAGGACGTGATCTTCTCGCTCAACATCCTGAAGACCGAAGGGCACCCCTTCTTCCGCTTCTACTACGGCTCGGTGACGGAGGCGGTCCAGACCGGCGAGCGGCGGGTCAAGTTCAGCTTTTCCGAAAGCGAGAATCGCGAACTGCCGCTCATCATCGGGCAACTGACGGTGCTGCCCAAGCATTTCTATGAAGGCCGCGAGTTCGGCGCCACCTCGCTCGACCCGCCGCCCGCCAGCGGCCCCTACCGCGTCGCCGACTTCGAGCCAGGGCGCTATGTGGTCTACGAGCGGGTCGAGGACTACTGGGGCTGGGATCATCCGACGATGGTGGGCCGCGATAACTTCGACAGCATCCGCTACGACTACTACCGCGACGACACCATCGTGCGCGAAGCGCTGAAGAGCGGACGGATCGATTACCGGGTGGAGAACCAGGCCAAGGCCTGGGCGACAGACTATGACGTCCCCGCCGTACGCGACGGGCGGCTTCAGAAGGTCGCCCTGGAGAACAGCCGGCCGACCGGCATGCAGTCCTGGGGCATGAATACGCGGCGGGAACCCTTCAAGGACCCGTTGGTGCGCCGGGCGCTGGCCTACGCCTTCGATTTCGAGTGGACCAACCAGAATCTCTTCTTCGGGCAGTACAGCCGCACGGAGAGCTACTTCTCGAACTCCGAGCTGGCCTCTTCCGGCCTGCCTCAGGGCGAAGAGCTGGAGATCCTGGAGCGCTACCGCGACCGCTTGCCGCCCGAGGTCTTCGAGGAACCCTACTTCGCACCCTCGACCGACGGCAGCGGCTGGCCGCGCGAGAACCTGAGGCGCGCCTTCGAGCTTCTGGCCGAAGCCGGCTGGGTGGTGCGCGACATGAAGCTGGTGAAGGAAGAGACCGGCGAGCCCTTCGAGTTCGAGATCCTGCTGGCCTCCCCCGCCTTTTCCCGTATCGCCCTACCCTTCATCCGCAACCTGAAGCGGCTGGGGATCGAAGCCGAGGCGCGCGTCGTCGATACGCCGCAATACATCAAGCGGGTGCGTTCCTTCGACTTCGATATGATCGTCGCCTCCTGGGGACAGTCGGACTCCCCCGGCAATGAGCAGCGGGATTTCTGGGGCAGCGAGTCGGCCCAGAGCGAAGGCAGCCGGAACTACGTGGGCGTCAGCGATCCGGTCGTGGACGAGTTGATCGAACTGGTCATCTCCGCGCCCGACCGCGAGTCCCTCATCCAGCGGACCCGCGCCCTCGACCGCGTCCTGCTCTGGGGGCACTACGTGATCCCCCAGTGGCACATTCAGGTCGACCGCATCCTCTACTGGGACAAGTTCGCCCGGCCGGAGGTCACGCCCAAGAACGGCACGCAGTTCGACACCTGGTGGGTCGTCCCGGACAAGGCACGCGGCTTGAAGCTGCCCGCCCAGTCCGCCGACAGCGGCCAGTAGGCAAGCAACGAGAGGCATAAAAACACAGATGCTCGCCTATATCCTCCGACGCCTGGCGCTGATCGTCCCGACACTTTTCGGGATCATGGTGATCAACTTCGTGGTGATCCAGGCCGCCCCCGGCGGCCCGGTCGAACAGCTCATCGGGCAGTTGACCGGGGAAGGTCAGAGCATCGTCCAGCGCGCCACGCAAAGCGCGACGGGAGAGCTGGGCGAAGGCGGGGCGGGCGGCGGAAGCTCGCAAGAGGGCGGAGAGAGCGCCTACCGCGGCGCGCAGGGCCTGGAGCCCGAGTTCATCGCCCAGCTGGAAAAGCAGTTCGGCTTCGACAGACCGCCGCACGAACGCTTCTTCCTGATGATCGGCAACTACCTGACCTTCGATTTCGGCGAGTCCTTCTTCCGCGACCAGACAGTCGTGGACCTGGTGATCGACAAGCTGCCGGTCTCTATCTCGCTCGGGCTCTGGTCGACCCTGCTGATGTATCTGGTCTCCATCCCGCTGGGCATCGCCAAGGCGGTCCGGGACGGCACGCGCTTCGACGTCTGGACCTCCGGCCTCATCATCGTGGGCTACGCGATCCCGTCGTTCCTTTTCGCGGTCCTGCTGATCATCCTCTTCGCAGGCGGCAGCTACCTCGATTGGTTCCCGCTGCGCGGCCTCACCTCGCCGGACTGGGAGACGCTGTCCTGGCCCGCCAGGATCGTCGATTACTTCTGGCATCTCGTGCTGCCCATCACGGCGATGGTGGTCGGCAGTTTCGCCACCATGACCATGCTCACCAAGAACTCCTTCATGGACCAGATCGGCCAGCAGTACGTGATCACCGCCAAGGCCAAGGGACTGACCCAGAACCGGGTTCTTTACGGGCACGTCTTCCGCAACGCCATGCTGATCGTGATCGCGGGCTTTCCGGGGGCCTTCATCTCGGTGATCTTCACAGGAGCGCTTCTGATCGAGGTCATCTTCTCCCTGGACGGACTGGGATTGCTGGGCTTCGAGGCGGCCTTCAACCGCGACTATCCGGTCATGTTCGGCACGCTGTTCTTCTTCTCGCTCCTGGGCCTCATCATGAATCTGGTGGGCGACCTGATGTACACGCTGATCGACCCCCGGATCGACTTCGAAGGGCGGGAGGTTTAGGACCATGGAAAAGAGCGTCGCCCAGCCCCGTTTCCTTGGCTTCAAGATCTCGCCGATCTCAGAGAGGCGCGTGCGCAACTTCCGCGCCAACGGGCGCGCGGTCTGGTCGCTCTGGATCTTCCTGGTGCTCTTCCTGATCGCGCTCTTCGCCGAGTTCGTGGCGAACGACAAGCCGATCCTGGTGCGCTACGACGGGGCCTTCTACCTGCCGGTGGTCCAGGCCTATCCGGAGACCGCCTTCGGCGGCGAGTTCGAGACCGAGGCGGACTACAAGGACCCCTACGTGCGCGCCCTGATCGCGGAGAAGGGCTGGATGATCGAGCCGCTCATCCCCTACAACCACCGCACCGTCGCCTGGGACCTGCCGCAGCCCGCCCCCTCGCCGCCCAGCGCGGAGCATTGGCTGGGCACGGACGATCAGGCGCGCGACGTGACGGCGCGGCTGATCTACGGCTTCCGCATCTCGGTGCTCTTCGGCTTCACGCTCACTATCATCTCCTCGATCATCGGCGTGGTCGCGGGCGCGGTTCAGGGTTACTTCGGCGGCTGGACCGACCTGCTGTTCCAGCGCTTCATCGAGATCTGGTCGGGCCTGCCGGTGCTCTATCTGCTGATCATCCTGGCCAGCCTCATCCAACCGAACTTCTGGTGGCTCCTCGGGCTGATGCTGCTCTTCTCCTGGATGGGACTGGTCGGCGTGGTGCGCGCGGAGTTCCTGAAGGTGCGCAACTTCGACTATGTGCGGGCGGCCCGCGCGCTCGGCGTCAGTAACGGCGCCATCATGTTCCGCCACGTGCTGCCCAACGCCATGGTCGCGACGCTCACCTTCATGCCCTTCATCCTTTCGGGCTCAGTCACCACCTTGACGGCGCTGGACTTCCTGGGCATTGGCTTGCCGCCCGGCTCCGCCTCCCTCGGCGAGTTGCTGGCCCAGGGCAAGGCGAACCTGCAGGCGCCCTGGCTGGGTATCACCGGGTTCGTCTCCATCGCCGTGCTCCTCAGCCTTCTGATCTTCATCGGGGAGGGTGTGCGCGACGCCTTCGACCCCAGGAAACTCTTCGCGGGCGATGAGCCGCCGCCGGAAACCGCGGCCAGCGACCCCACCCCCGCACCAGCCACCGGAGCCGCACGATGACCCAGGGCCAACCGCTGCTCCAGATTTCCAACCTCTCGGTCGAGTTCCGCCTGCCCCAGCGCCGGGTGGAGGCAGTCAAGAACCTGAGCTTCACTCTGGACAAGGGCGAGACGCTGGCGCTGGTGGGCGAGTCGGGCTCCGGCAAGTCGGTCTCCGCGCTCTCGATCCTGCAACTCCTGCCCTATCCGCTGGCCCACCACCCGAAGGGCTCTTCGATCCGCTTCGATGGACGCGAGCTGGTGGGCGCGCCGGAGAAGGAGCTGCGGCAGATCCGTGGCGACAAGATCGCCATGATCTTTCAGGAGCCCATGACCTCGCTCAACCCGCTCCACACCATCGAAAAGCAGATCAACGAGACGCTGATCCTGCACAAGGGCATGGACCGGGACGCCGCGCGCAAGCGCACGCTGGAGCTTTTGAAGCTGGTCGGAATTCCGGAGGCGGCGCGCCGCCTGTCGGCCTATCCGCACGAGCTGTCCGGCGGGCAGCGCCAGCGCGTCATGATCGCCATGGCGCTCGCCAACGAGCCCGACCTGCTGATCGCCGACGAGCCCACCACGGCGCTGGACGTCACCATCCAGGCGCAGATCCTGAAACTGCTGAAGGAGTTGCAGGAAAAGCTGGGCATGGCGCTCTTGCTCATCACCCACGACCTCAACATCGTCCGCAAGATGGCCGACAAGGTGGTGGTGATGACCGGCGGAGAGGCCGTCGAGACCGGTTCGGCCAAGACGATCTTCGAGGCGCCCCAACACCCCTACACGAAACGCCTGCTGGCCGCCGAGCCCAAGGGCAAACCGCCGACGCGCAGCGAGGACGCGCCGCTGATCGTCGAGGGCGATGAGATCAAGGTCCACTTCCCCATCAGGAAGGGCATCTTGAAACGCGCCGTCGATTACGTGAAGGCGGTCGACGGCATCTCCCTGAAGCTGAAGGCGGGACATACCCTGGGGGTCGTGGGCGAGTCCGGCTCCGGCAAGACCACGCTCGGCATGGCGCTGCTGCGCCTGATCTCGAGCCAGGGCGCGATCCGCTTCGAGGGCCGGGACATCCAGGGCGTCTCCTCCTCCGACCTGCGGCCGCTGCGCAGTGAGATGCAGATCGTCTTCCAGGACCCCTACGGCTCCCTGTCGCCGCGTCTTTCGGTCGGACAGATCGTGGGCGAAGGCCTGCTGGTCCACCGCCGCGACGCCAGCGCCGCCGAGCGCGAAGCCATGATCGTGGAGGCGTTGAAGGAAGTGGGCCTCGACCCGGAGAGCCGCCACCGCTATCCCCACGAGTTCTCCGGCGGACAGCGCCAGCGCATCGCCATCGCGCGGGCCATCGTGCTGAAACCCAAGCTGCTGGTCCTGGACGAGCCGACCTCGGCCCTGGACATGTCGGTGCAGGCGCAGATCGTCGACCTGCTGCGCGACATCCAGCAGCGCCTCGATCTCGCCTACCTCTTCATCAGCCACGACCTTCGGGTGGTGCGCGCGCTCGCCGACGAGGTTATCGTGATGAAGGACGGTCAGGTGGTCGAGCAAGGCGCAGCGGCGCGCATCTTCGATCAGCCCGAGGCCGATTACACCAAGGCCCTGATGAAGGCCGCCTTCGACCTGGAAGCCGTCGAGGACGGCGTGGTCAGCACCTAGAAAGCAAAGCGGAAAGGGAGCCGAAGGACATGGCCCTGCTCTTCAAGGCGGACATCGACCGGGGCGGCGCTTGGGCCGCTGCCTTCAACAAGCAGATCCCCGATCAGGAGCTGAGGCTCTGGCCGGAGGTGGGCGACAAATCGGAAATAGAGTTCGCCGTTGTCTGGCAGCCGCCCGCGGGCTTTCTCGCCAGCCTGCCGAACCTCAAGGGCATCTTCTCCATCGGCGCGGGCATCGACCATCTCCTGGCCGACCCGGAGCTGCCCCGCGACGTGCCGGTGATCCGCATGGTCGAGCCCGGCCTGACCGCCGGCATGACCCAGTTCGTGGTCATGGCCTGCCTGATGATCCACCGCTCCATGATCGACTACCGCAACCAGCAACTGGCCCGCCATTGGGAGGAGATCAGCCAGCGCTCCACGGGAAACCGGCGCATCGGCATTCTGGGCCTGGGGCATCTGGGCGGCGACGCCGCGCGCAAGCTGACCACGTTCGGCTTCCCGGTTTCCGGCTGGAGCCGCAGCCGCAAGCAGATCGAGGGCGTCACCTCCTACGCCGGGGAGGAGGAGTTGGCCGAGTTTCTGGGACGCACGGACATCCTGGTGAGCCTCCTGCCCCTGACGGCGGAGACCGAGGACATGATCGACGCAAAGCTGCTCGCGGGCCTGCCGAAGGGTGCTGCCTTCATCTCCGCGGGGCGCGGCAAGCAGGTGGTCGAGGAGGACCTGTTGGCCGCCCTGGATTCCGGCCAGATCGGCGGCGCGATCCTGGACGTCTTCCGGGAGGAACCGCTGCCCGCCGACAGTCCCTTCTGGGGGCATGAGAGGGTGATCGTGCTGCCGCACGTGGCCTCCATGACCGATCCCGTGACCGCCGTGGGGGCCGTGGTGGAGAACATCCGCCGCATCCAGAGCGGGGCCGAGCCTCTACACCGGGTCGATCTCGACAAGGGATACTGAGGCCGGGCGCCAGACGCTCAGGCGCTCAGGCGCTTTTCGATTTGCTGTTGCGCTTCTTCTTGGGGTCTTCACAGAGGCTTTCGATGTGCGCCGCCAGGGTCCTGAGGCCCATGGCTTCACCCCCCACGGGCCGCCCCGGACGGGCCGAGAGGTTCCAGGCCATTAGGTCGATGTGCGCCCAGGGCACGCCCGGATCGACGAACTCCTGAAGGAACAACGCCGCCGTGATCGCCCCGCCATAGCCGCCGGGCGAGACGTTGTTGATGTCGGCGACCTTGCTTTCCAGCTTCTTGCGGTAGGGCTTGTGCAGGGGCAGACGCCAGAGCGGGTCGCCCTCATCTTCCGCTCGCTCCAGAAGCGAGGCCACCAGGCCCTCGTCGTTGCAGAAGAGGGCGGGCAAATCGGTGCCGAGCGCGACCCGCGCCGCACCGGTGAGCGTCGCGAAGTCGACCAGCAGGTCGGGCTTGGCGCTGCAGGCCTCGGTAAGCGCATCGGAGAGCACCAGCCGCCCTTCGGCGTCGGTGTTGCCGACCTCGACCGTCATGCCCTTGCGGGTCTGGATCACGTCCAGCGGGCGGAAGGCGTTGCCCGAGACGGAATTCTCCACCGCCGGGATCAGAACGCGCAGCCGCAAGGGCAGCTTGCGCGCCATGATGAAGCTGGCGAGCCCCAGGACATGCGCGGAGCCGCCCATGTCCTTCTTCATCAGCAGCATGCCGGCCGAGGGCTTCAGGTCCAGCCCGCCGCTGTCGAAGCAGACACCCTTTCCGACCAGCGTCACCAGCGGGCCCTTCTTGCCCCAGGTCAGGTCGATCAGGCGCGGTGCGCGCGTGCTCGCCTTGCCGACCTCGTAGATCGAGGGATAGTTCTTCTTCAGGAGCTGCTCGCCCTCGGTCACCTCCACCTTGGCCTTGTGTTCCTTGGCGAGCAGGCGCACGGCCTCGGCAAGTTCCGCCGGGCCCATGTGGTTCGCGGGGGTGTTGATCAGGTCGCGCGTCAGGGCGATGGCGTCGTAGAGCGCCTCGACCCGCGCGCGGTCAGCGCGCTTGGGCCAGACCAGGACGGCTCCCTTCTCCTCCTTCCTGTCCTTCTTGGACTGAAAGCGGTCGAAGCTGTAGCCGCTGAGCGCCCAGCCCAGCAGCGCCTGGTCGATCTCCGCCGCCGAGAGGTTGCTCTCCAGGCTATAGCGGCCCGACGGCAGCTGCTGCGCGAGCGAGGCGAGCAGCCAGGCGTCCCGCTCCTCCGGAAGGCCGAAGACCACGCAGTCCAACTGGCCATGTGCGCCAGGCAGCATCAGGAACCGGCCGGGCTTGGCCTTGAAGCCGGTGGTCTCGACCCAGCTCTGGCGCTCCGGCTTCTGTTCGGCGAGCCACTCCTTCATCTCGCCCGCGTCCAGGCAAACGATGGGGACGGTCCCGGCGCCACCCCTCGCGGTCAGGTTCTTGGTCATGTCGGCATTCTCTCCACGCGCCTGCGATTGGCCTTGGCGGCGCCATTGGCTCCCTGCGATGATCGGCCAATGGCCCGTGCATTCTGCCACCATCCTGTTGCAAGACAAGGACACTCTCCGGTCGAACCCTACGGCGGCGTCGGGAACCCGAGCGCGGCGATGAGAAAGGCACTCTGACGATGAGCGAATTCACCCTGGTGATCGGCAACAAGAACTACTCCTCCTGGTCGCTTCGCGGCTGGCTGGCCATGGAGGCCTGCGGCGTTCCCTTCAACGAGCAGATCATTCCCCTGGACCTGCCGGAAACGCCCGAGCTGATGGCAAAGTGGTCGCCGACGATGCGGGTTCCGGTGCTCTATCACGGTCCGCTTCTGATCTGGGACAGCCTGGCGATCGGGGAGTATCTGGCCGAAGTCTTCCCTCAGGCGAAGCTCTGGCCCGACGACCGGGAGCTGCGGGCCTGGGGCCGTTCGATCGTGGCGGAGATGCACTCCGGCTTCGCCGACCTGCGCGGCGCGCTCTCCATGGACATGCGCAAGCGCAACAAGCCCGCGCGCATGACGCCCGGCGTCGAAGCCGACATCGCGCGCATCGTCGAGTTGTGGGAGACGAGCCGGGCGAACAATGCGCATCTGGGGCCGTTCCTCCTGGGCGCCTTTTCGCTGGCCGACGCCTTCTACGCGCCGGTGGTGAGCCGCTTTCTGACCTATGGCGTCACCCTGCCCGAGGCGAGTCAGGCCTACAGCGAGGCGCTGCGCAGCCATCCGCCCTATCAGCGATGGTATGCCGATGCCGAAGTGGAGCAGTGGGACCTGCCCGACCACTAACCGCCGGACGCCGCCCTACTGCGTGGCTTCCGCGGGCTGTTCCTCACCCGCTTCTTCGCTTTGCGGGATCGCTTCGCCGGCCGGTTGCGCCGCCGTTCTGCCGTCCACCAGGATCCCAGCCTCGCGGTAGAAGCGCTCGGCGCCCGGATGCAGCGGCACCGTCAGGCCGAGCAGCGCCGTTTCGAGCCGGATCAGCTTGCCCTTGGGATGGCCGCTGTCCAGCAGCTTGCGGGTGTTCTCGTGCCACAGGGCGCGGGTCAACTGATACACCAGTTCTTCGTCCACATCGGCGTTCACCAGCCACTGCGCACCCACGCTCAAGGTCTCGACCGCGCCCACGCTGGGATAGACGCCCGAGGGGATGTAGTCCGGCGTGAAGTAGGGGTACTTCGCAATCAGTTCCTTGGCGCCTTCGCCGGTGATCGGCAGCAACGAGACCGGCTTGACCGCCGCCAGTTGAAGCACCGCCTCGGCGGGCGTGCCGGCGATCAGGAAGAAGGCGTCCAACTCGTCAGCGGCCAGCGCATCGGCAGCGGCGCCCGGCGGCAGGTCCAGTATCTGGACGTCGTCCGGTGACAGCCCGAAGGCCTCCAGCACCAGCAGTCCGCCGACCCGCGTGCCGGACCCCTCGCGGTCCAGCGACACCCGTTTTCCCTTCAGATCGGCAGGGGAGAAGATCACGTCGTTCTGGTCGACCACCAGATGCATGGATTCCGGATAAAGGTTGGCGATGGCGCGCAGGTCGCTCATCGGCTCCTGCCCCTCGAAGCGCCCCTTGCCGCTGTAGGCCCAATAGGCGATGTCCGCCTGGGAGAAGCCGGATTCAATGGTGCCTTCCTGGATCGCCTTCACGTTCGCGACCGAGCCGTTGGTCGATTGCGCGACCAGGATCAAACCCGGTACGCCGCAGGATCCGCCCTGGTCGCAGGGGCGGCTGCCCGGCGGGTTTGAAAGCGCCGCGGAGATCAGGCTGCCGATCGGGAAGTAGGTGCCGCTGGTCGAGCCTGTCCCGATGCGCATGAAGCGTATGTCCTGGGCCGTGGCCGCACCCAGATACAGCAGTGCCGAAAGCGAGAAGGAAAGAGCCAGGGCCAGGAGCGGCAGAGGCCGCGTGACGGGTCTGAAAAGGGCGATGAAGCGCGAGGTCATGGGCTGTGCCGGCATCCCCGTTCGGGCGGTGAATCGCGGATAGATAAATCGCTGATAAATGATTGCTACGAAGACGATAGCGCGATTATCCCTCTGCTGGCAGTAAAAAGATCGGGCCGTTAGACTGATTCCTTGGCAAATTTACGTGAACAGGCCATCCGATAGGCACCCCATGAACCTCGCACGGCTTCTGCTCAGATCGGCCCAGCGCCGCCCCGGCGCACCCGCAATCCGCCTGGGCGAAGAGCTGCACAGCGACTATGCGCGCTTCTGGTCGCGCAGCGCCCGCCTCGCCCGTGGACTGCGGGAGGACTTGGGCCTCCAGACGGGCGACCGCGTCGCCATCGCCATGAAGAATTCCCCCGCCTATCTGGAGGTGATGTTCGCCTGCTGGACCGCCGGTCTGGCGGCTGTCCCCATGAACGCCAAGCTTCACGCCAAGGAGTTTGCCTACATGGTCGAGCACAGCGGCGCGAAGGCGCTCTTCGCCAGCCGCGAGCTGGCAGCCGCGCTCGCCTCCTTCCCCGAAGAGATCGCAACGCTGGAGCGCCTCGTCGACACGGACTCTGCGGACTATGAGGCGCTCTTCGCGGGCCAGGGCATGGAGCCTTCAGCCTGCGCCCCGGACGACCTCGCCTGGCTGTTTTACACCAGCGGCACGACGGGCCGTCCCAAGGGCGCGATGCTAAGTCACGAGAACCTGCTGACCATGACGCTCTGCTACTTCATCGACGTGGACGCGGTGACGCCGGAGGACACGCTGCTGCACGCGGCCCCCATGTCCCACGGCTCCGGCCTCTATTGCTTTCCCATGATCGCCAAGGGCGCCTGCCAGATGATCGCGAAAAGCGGTCAGTTCGATCCCGAGGAGATCTTCGGCATCCTGGACACGACCCCCAACCTCTGCTTCTTCGCCGCCCCCACCATGGTCTCGCGCCTGACCGCCGCGGCGCCGGAACGGAAGGTCCGCACGGAGAACCTCAAGACGGTGATCTACGGCGGCGGGCCCATGTACGTGGCCGATCTCAAGAAGGCCATGGCGCGTTTCGGCACGGCCTTCGTTCAGATCTACGGCCAAGGGGAGAGCCCCATGACCATCACCTCGCTGACCCGCGAGGATCACGCCGCCACCGGTCATCCCCGGCACGAGGCGCGGCTCGCCTCCGCCGGGCAGGCGCAGAGCGCGGTGGAGGTCATGATCGCCGATGAGGAGGACAACCCGCTGCCGCCCGGCGAGGTGGGAGAGATCCTGGTGCGCGGACGCTCGGTGATGCTGGGCTACTGGGACAATCCCGAGGCCACGGCGGAGACCCTGCGCGGCGGATGGCTCCACACCGGCGACATGGGCGCCCTGGACGAGGAGGGCTACCTGACGCTCAAGGACCGCTCGAAGGACGTCATCATTTCCGGCGGCTCCAACATCTACCCGCGCGAGGTCGAGGAGGTCCTGCTGCGCGCGCCGGGGGTCGCAGAGGTCTCGGTGATCGGCGTGCCCCATCCGGACTGGGGCGAGGAGATCATGGCCTTCGTCACCCGGGAGCCGGGAGCGGCGGTGACCGAAGAGGAGTTGGACCGGCTCTGTCTTGAAGAGATCGCGCGCTTCAAGCGGCCCAAGCGCTACCGCTTCCTGGAGGCGCTGCCCAAGAACAACTACGGCAAGATCCTGAAGACCGAACTGCGGCGGCTGGCGGCCGAAACCTCCGAGGCTTAGTGCCGCCCTTAGTGTTAACCCCTAGTGCTCTGTGGCCATGCCTCTGCGGTTGCGGTAGAGCCAGGCGGGCAGAGCCAGCGCCAGCGCGAAACCCGCCAGCGGCAGCAGCATCTGAAGCACCCCGAAGGCACCGATCAACCGCCGGTTGCCACCGGCTGAAAGCGCCACGGCTTCGGTCGTCAAGGTCTGGAACCGTCCAGCCCCAGCGAAGAGGGTCGGCAGGTACTGGGCCACGCTGACCGCGAAGCCCACCGCGCTGGCGATCAGCAGCGGGCGCAGCAGCATCGGGAACTTGATCCGCCAGAAAACCCGCCAGGGCGACGCGCCAAGGCATAGCGCGCTGCGCCCGTAGCGCGGGTCCCAGGCGCGGTAGGGGTCGCGCAGGGAAAGAAAGACGTAGGGCAGAACGAAGACCAGATGACTCCACAGCAGTCCCGGCCAGACCCCGTCCAGCCCGAGCCAGACGAACAGCACCTGCAACCCGAAGAGAAAACCGATCTGCGGGGCCAGGAGCGGCAGGTAGAGCAGCCAGAGCGCTCGCGTGGTCAGCCGCTTGCCGCCGCGCACCTCCTGCTCCAGGCAGCCGAGGCAGAGCAGGGCGGCGATCGCAGCCGCTCCCAAAGCCAGAAGCGCGGTGGTGAGGCTGGGCTGAAGCAGCATCGCGCCCTGCCCGCTCCAGACCTTGAGTGTCCAGGATGACGGCAGCGCATCGGGAAAACGCCAGGGGCCGGCCAGCGACCAGACCAGGAGGGAGGCGAGACCCAGAAAGACCGCCGTCGTCAGCAGCACCGTGGGAGCCGCGGCCAGGAACCGCAGCCAGCCCTCCCCCAGACCGCGTTCAGCGCCGCGCCCGCCCCCCGCGATCCAGCGCCGCCCCAGGGTGACGGCGAGGCGCTCCAAGACGAGCCAAAGGCCGATGGCGAAGATCACGAGCAGAAGCTGCAGCACCGCGCCCGCAGCCGCCTGAAAGCGCAGCGCCAGGTCCGCGTCGCTGAACCAGGTCAGCAGTTGGACCGCCAGGGTCGGCGGGCGCGTCGGCCCCAGGACCAGCGCCATGTCGACCACGGAGAGGCTGTAGGCGAGGACCGCCAGGACCGGCAGGCGTATCTGCGGATAGATGCGCGGGAAGACAGCCTTCATCCAGGCGGTCATGGGCCGGTAGCCGAGCGAACGCGCCACGCGGTGCGCGCGCTCGGCGTCCACCTGTCCCATGGCGGCCAGCACCATCAGGAAAAGGAAGGGCGCTTCCTTGAGCAGAAGCCCCAGGACCAGCGCGAGGCCGAACCCGTCTTGAGGAAACAGGTAGTCGGGCGGCCGCTCCAGGCCGGTCGCCCAGGGCGAGAAAAGACGCAAGAGCCAGCCGCTAGGCGCCAGCAGGAAGGCCAGACCGAAGGCGACGGTCACATGGGGAACGGAAAGCAGCGGGGAAAGCAGCCGCTGGAACCAGCGGAAGGGCCGCGTTCCCTGCCAGGCGGCGCAGAAGGCGACCACCACGGCCAAGGCCAACAGGGTGGAGAGGAAACCCGTGGAAAGACTGAGGCGGATCGAGCCCCAGAGACCGGGTGCGGTCATGAGCGCGCGCCAGGGATCGAGCGAGAGGGCCTCGCCGCCCAGGGCGGGCAGAAAGCCGAAGGCCGGCGCCAGCGTGCCCAGAAGACCCGCCAGGACCGGCCCCAGCATCAGGACGAGGGTGAGGGCGGGCAGCCTGCGCAGCATCGCTTAAGCGCCCCCGCGGCGGGTCAGGTGCCCAGGTAGCGGCGCTGCCACTCGCTCTCCACCCACTCCATCCAGGAGGGGTGCGGCTCCAGGAGCGTCGGCGACAACTGCTCGGGCGTCAGCGTGGCGACGCCGAGGTCGATGGCCTCGAAGCGGGCGCGCTCTTCGGCGGGCAGCTCCGCCACGTCGAGCACGGTGAAGTCGCCCCAATATTCCGGGTTCTGCTTGCGCGCCTGCGCCTCGGCGGACATCAGGAAGTTGGCCAGCACCATGGCTCCCTCGGGCGCCGAAGCGTTGTAGGGGATCGCCACGAAATGGGTGTTGCCGATGGTGCCCTTCTCCATGATGAAGGTCCGGACCGTGTCGGACACTTCGCCGCGCTGGATCCAGGAGGTCGCATCGGCGGGATAGAAGGAAAAGGCGATATCGATCTCCCCATCGCCCAGCAGCTGCTTCATCGCCGGCCCGTTCGCCGGGAAGGCCTGACCGCCACGCCAGAGCGTCGGGTGCAGGGCGTCCAGGAAGGACCAGAGCGGCTCGGTCGCCATGGCCGCCGAGTCCGCGTTGACCGGCTCTTGGAGGATCGAGGGGTCGTCGAGCAACTCGATCAGCGCCTGCTTCAGGAAGGTGCTGCCCAGGAAGTCGGGCGGCTGAGGGTAGCTGAAGCGTCCGGGGTTCTCTTGGCTCCAGGCCAGAAGCTTCCCGATGGACCGCGGCGGCTCGGGCACCAGCGCGCTGTCGTGGATGAAGACCATCTGCGCCATGCCCCAGGGCGCTTCGAGATTATCGACCGGCACGGTGAAGTCGACCCGCGTGGTCGGCTTGTCGTCCAGATCGACCAGCGCATAGTTCGGCAGCGACTGGGTCCAGGGGTCCAGCAGCAGCCCCTCGCGCTTCATGGCCGCGAAGTTCTCGCCATTGATCCAGATGAGATCGACGCTGCCGCCGCTGTCCTTGCCGGCGGCCTTCTCGGCCAGAACGCGGCCCACGGCGTCCGCGGTATCGGAGAGCTTCACATGCTCCAGTTCGACGCCGTAGCGCTCCTCCACCATAGCGCCCGCCCAGGCGATGTAGGCGTTGATGCGGTCGTCCCCGCCCCAGGCGTTCCAGTAGACCGTCTGGCCCTTGGCCTTGGCGACGATCTCTTGCCAGCTTTGATCCGCGGCCTGCGCGCCAAGCGGCGCGGTGACCAACAGCGAAATCAGCGCCAGCGCCGGTGCCAGAACGGAGAATGTGCGACCGCCCGGGCGAACCCCTGTGACCGGCAGCCAGAAACAAGACCGCCGGCTACAAGAGCCGGCGGCCGCGGGGGACTCCCCCCCGCATAAGGTCCCCCCAGCGGCGAACATTACTGGGAGTTGACGTAGACTATAGCGGGCCGACTCCTAACGCTTTCTAAAGACCTAAAGGGGCGGAAAACCGCTAGAAAACTCCAAAAAGAGACCGTGGAGCGGGGTGACGGCGCATTATTATTCTGTTTAATGTATTTGATAACAATCTGGTTTGAGACGCCGACGAGAGAGGGAGAGCTTTCATGAGGGCACCGCAGAACTTCACCTTCGCCAAAAGCCTGGCCGTGGCGGGCCTGCTCGCCGTGGCCGCCCTGATGGGGCTGGATGCGCCGGCGGCCAAGGCGCAGACGTCCAATCAGCCCGCCTACATCATCGGTGAGGCGACGAAGGTGGTGAACGGTCATACCATTGTCGTCGGCGGCATCCCGATCCGGATCGAGGGCGTCTACACACCGATGCCGGGCGAACTCTTCGGCCATACCGCGCGCGTCTACACCGAGCAGGTATTGGAAGGCCGCGAGCTGCGTTGCGAACTCCTGGGCAGCGATGCCCAGGGCCAGAGCATTGGCCGTTGCATCACGAGCGAGGGAGAGTTGGGCGCCCTGGTCGTGAAAGCCGGCGCGGCGCTCGACTGTCCCAGTCAGTCCGGCGGGCGCTTTGCGTCCCTTGAGAGCGCGAGGGCCCGCGAGTTGATCACGCTCGGCGAAGAGTGCCGCTGATCCCCAGCGCGACCTAGCGGTACATCAAGAGCCCGGCCAGCCAATAGGCCAGATAGCCGGCCCCGAACGCGCCGCCCAGCAGCAGCAGAATACCCAGGAACCCTCCAGGAAAGCCGTGGTCGGCCCAGCCCTGGAGGTCTTCATCGGGGTCCGCGTCACGCTCGCGCGAGAACTCCGAGGACAGGTCCTCCTCGGACTTGGCGCCGGTGTCTTTCGCTTCTGCCTTTCTTTGCGGGTCGCTCATGGCCTTCCGTTCTCTGGACCGTCGAGCCTTCATCCCTAAAGATAACGCGTCGCGAGCCAAAGGTCAGGGCCGGGCCTTTAAAAAATACCTAAAGCCGCGAAAAACCGGGAGCCGCCTGCTCAGCCCAGCATCTTGGCGAAGAAGTCCCCGCCCTTGTCATCGATGATGATGAAAGCCGGGAAGTCCTCCACCCGGATGCGCCAGACCGCTTCCATGCCCAATTCAGGGAAGTCCAGGACCTCCACCTCCTTGATGGAGTCGTGGCCCAGCGTCGCCGCGGCCCCGCCGATGGAGCCCAGATAGAATCCGCCATGCTCCTTGCAGCTCCGCACGACGTCCTTGGCGCGGTTGCCCTTGGCGATCGTGACATGGGAGCCGCCGGCGGCCTGGAACTCCGGCACGTAGGGGTCCATGCGCGCAGCCGTGGTCGGCCCGAAGGACCCGGAGGCGAAGCCGGCGGGCGTCTTGGCCGGACCGGCGTAGTAGATCGGGTGGTTCTTGAAGTAGTCCGGCAGGGCCTCTCCCGCCGCCAGACGTTTTGAAATCTCGGCGTGCACGATGTCCCGCGCGACGATCATGGTGCCGCTCAGAAGAAGCGGCGCCTTGACCGGCAGCTTGGACAGCTCCGCGCGGATCCGGTCCATCGGCTGATCGAGGTCGATGCGCGTCGCGCCCCCGGTCTCGAACTCCACCTGCGGGAGGTATTTGGAGGGGTCGGTCTCCAGCCGCTCCAGGAACAGCCCCTCCGCGGTGATCTTCGCCTTTACCTGACGGTCGGCCGAACAGGAGACGGCCATGCCGATGGGAAGCGAAGCGCCGTGGCGCGGCAGGCGCACCACCCGCACGTCGTGGCAGAAGTACTTGCCGCCGAACTGCGCGCCGATGCCCATCTCGCGGGTCAGCTCCAGGACCTTCTGTTCAAGCTCCGGGTCGCGGAAGGCGCGCCCGCCCGGCGAACCGCTGGTCGGCAAGCCGTCCAGCGCCTTGGTGCTGGCGAGCTTGACGGTCTTCAGGGTTTGCTCGGCGGACAGGCCGCCGATCACCAGCGCCAGGTGATAGGGCGGGCAGGCGGCGGTCCCCAGGGTGCGAATCTTCTCGTCGAGGAACTCCATCAGGCGCTCGGGATCGAGCGTGCGGCGGGTTTGCTGGAACAGGAAGGTCTTGTTGGCCGACCCGCCGCCCTTGGCGATGAAGAGAAACTCGTACTCGGAGCCGGGCACGGCCTCGATGTCCATCTGGACCGGCAGGTTGGTGCCGGTGTTCTTTTCTTCAAAGAAGCTCAAGGGCGCCATCTGCGAGAAGCGGAGATTGCGCGTGGCGTAGGTCCGCTCAACGCCAAGCGACACCGCCTCACGCTCGTCGCCCTCGACCAGCACGCGCTCGCCCTTCTTGCCGACCATCAGCGCCGTGCCGGTGTCCTGGCAACTCGGGAACTCGCGCGCCGAGGAAATCACCGCGTTCTTCAGAAGCTCCAGCGCCACGAAGTGATCGTTGTCCGATGCCTCGGGATCGTCGAGGATCTGGCGCAGCTGCGCCAGATGCGCCGGACGGAAAAGGTGGGAGATATCCGCATAGGCCTCTTCGGCCAGCTTGGCGATGGCCTCGGGCTGCACCACCAGAAATTCCCGCTCTCCCAGCTTTTCGACCGAGACACCCTCGCGGCTGATGAGGCGGTAGTCGGTCTCGTCCGGCCCATACTGGAAAAGTTTCTCGTAGTTCGAGGGGGCCGAAACGTCTTTCTGTTCAGAGGCGGCGCTCAACGGACTTCTCCTATTCCTGCAATCGAGGTTCCTGCAAACGGGGTCGCGCGCCTCGCTTCGTCTGACCGAGAGGCGTGCGGCCTGCGCAGAATTAGCATGTCAGTTGCTGTTTGACGACTCTCCGGAGGCAGGCGCCGCCGCCTCCTCCGGCCCGTAAAAGGCGTAGTTGAGCACCAGGGGCGGCAGAGAGGGCGCGCTCGGATAGGGCTGGCTCACCTGTCCCTCGGTGAGCGGCGCTCTCTCCGCCAGAAGCGGCGGCATCCAGCGGTTCCGCCGCCCTTCCGGCCAGACCAGCAGAACCCGCGCCTCACGCAGCCGCTCGGGCGTGATCCAGGGGGAAAGCCCAAGATCCCCTTCAAGCAGGACAGCGGGCCGTCCGGGCAGATTCAGGGAGAGATTGCCAGCCTCCCAATAGGGGCCGGAGACGATCTCAGGCGCGCCCGGCAGACTCTCCAAAAGGCGTTCGGCCAGCTCGGGTCCCGGAAAGACACCCTTGGTCGCCTTGCCGCGCAGGTCGGAGCCGAAAAGGTGGTGCAGCCCGAAGGCCGTGACCGTCAGAAAGGTGACCGCGAAAAGCCAGACCACGGCGGCGCGCACCCCGGCGGCGCGGGGTCTTGGCCGCGTAAGGCTTATCGCCAGCAGCCCGCTCAGGCAGAACAGCGGCGCACCCCAGGCGGACTTGGGGTCGAACCCCATGGCCAGGGAGAGAGCCAGGATGAGCGCGAGGGGCCCGAGCCCGAAGAAGAGCAGGAACCGCCGGTCGGAGACCTCGGCCCTCTGAAGCGCCGCCTCCGCCTCGGAGCGCTTGCGCCGGAACGGCCAGAAAAGCAGCAGGATCAACGCCAGCAGCAAGGGCAGGTGATCCAGCAGCTCGTTCAGAGCGAAGTCCAGGGGGTTGAGGAAACGCTGGCCGAGACCCGCCACCTCTCCACCCCGCTCGCGGGCATAGGTCAAGGGCGCGAAGTCGTGCTGCACCAGCCAGATCAGGTGCGGCAGGATCAGCGCCAGGGCCAGCGCGCCCGCCGCCCAGGGCTTCCAGCCCTTGAGGCGCTCTCGCCCCAGCGGGTCGATCAGGAAGAAGACCAGCGCCACGGCGGGGACCAGCGCAACCGAGTACTTGGTGTAGAAGCCGGCGGCGAGGATCAGCGCCAATCCGATCCAGGATCCAAAGCCATCTTCCCGCCAGCAGCGGTGCAGCAGATAGAAGGCCCAGGCCCAAAGCGGCATCTGAAGGACGTTGTGGTTGAACTCGGGCGTGGGGAACTGAAAGTAGGTGAGGCCGCCCAGGAACATGGCGCCCAACGCCGCCCAGAAGGGTGTCGTCAACCGCAAGCCCAGCAGCCATACCGCCCAAAAGGTAAGGGCGATGGAGACCTGGCTTAGAAGATAGGCCGACCAACTGGCCGAGCCCGTCAGCCAGTAGACTCCCTCGATCAGAAGGGAGGGCAGCGGCGGGTGCTTGGCGTAGCCCCACTGGAGGTTGTTGCCCCAGGCGTAGAGCTCGACCACGTCCAGAGGCGGGTTGATGTGGGTCAGGCCGGGAACCAGCGTCCAGAGCGCGACCTGAATCCCGGCATAGGTAAGCAGCAGCGAGCCGCCGGGCTGCGCCAGGGTGGCTTTGATGGTCATGCCGCGTTCGATTCCCCCCGATGAAGCGACGAAGCGCCAGCGCCTTTCGGCGCCCTTGGTCTTTGGTTCTCCTAACAGAAAATCACGAACGGCGTAACAGCAAAGCCGCGACCAGAAGCAGCCCGGTGGCGGTCAAGGTGGCCGCCGTGAAGTCCCCTTGCAGGCTGTAGAGATAGCCCGCGAATACCGGCCCGATCATCTGCCCGAGACCGAAAGCGGCGGTCATCAGCGCCAGACTCCGGCGGGGATCGCCGCTGGAAAGCTGCCGGGCGTGGATCAGCCCGAGCGCGGTGATGCCCATGAAGGTGCCGCCCAGCAGAACGGCTGACAGGACCAGACCCGGGAGGCCGCCCGCGACGACCGAAAGGGCGACGCCCGCCGCCTCGACCAGGCAGGCAAGGGAGAAGGCCCTGTCCGCCCCCAGTCTGCGCGCCAGCCAGGCCCAGAAGGCCACCGAGGGCGCCGCCGTCAGGCCGACCACCGCCCAGACCAGCGCGCCCGCGCCCTCGACGGCGATCTCCTCGCGCACCAGCGTCGAGAGGAAAGTCGCCGTGATGACGTAACCGAAGCCGAACAGGCCGTAAGCGAGGATCAGCGCGCGCAAGGCCCGGGACAGGCCGCCCGCGCCCTTTGGCGGCGGCGGGGCTTCGGGCGCGGACGGCACGGCCCGCCAGCAGAGCAGCAACGCCAGAAGCGTCAGCACGGCCCCGCCGAACCAGAGCTCGCGCCAGCCCGCGCCGTTCGCACCCAGCCACCAGACCATGAGGGCGGAGAGTGCGATGCCGGTCCCCACACCGCCGAAATGCACGGCCGAGAGCTGAGGGCGTCCGGCGGCGGCCAAGCGCTCCAGGATCAGCGCCGAGGAGAAGACCAGGACGAAGGCGCTGGCGAGGCCGCCAAGGAACCGGAGGATCAGGAAGGGCGTCAGGCTATCGACGAGCCCCATCGCCGCCGTGGTGGCGGCGCTCACCAGCAGCGCCAGAAGAAACCAGGCGCGGCGGCTGCCGGGCAGCAGGCTCTTCGCCGCGGCGAGCGCGCCCAGCAGGTAGCCCAGGTAGTTCGCGGAGGCGATCAGCCCCGCCTCGTCCTTGGGCAGACCCAGGGCCTCTTCCATGTAAGGCAAGACCGGCGTGTAGAGGAACCGTCCGACCCCCATGGCGGCGGCCATGGCGGCCATCCCGGCCAGAACCAGAATGAGCGGCGCGCGCAACGACCCTTGTGGGGAGGAAGCTTCCGACATGACGCAGGCAGCTTAGACGCAAGTCGCCGGCGACAGGAAGGCCGTCCCGGAGAGTGGCGCCTGTTGGAGGAGGAATTTACCTAGGTGGCCCGGCTCAAGCCGTTCCGGGCGGACGCCCGCCTCTCCCTCAGCGCGCGGCGCAGGGGCACCAGCGGACGCTCGACCGCGAGCACGACCAGATAGGACGCCACGAGGGAACAAAGAGACGTGAGGAGGAAGCTGACAGGGCCCTGTTCGGGCATGCCAAGCCAGGTCAGCAGAACCGCGATCGGCATGTGCAGCAGGAACAGGGGATAGCTGATCGATCCGCAAAGGGCGGCGAAGCGGCTGTCGCTGCGCACCTCCGTGAAGAGCGAGAAGGCTCCAAAGAGCAGAAGCGGCGCCAGGATCATGTAGGCGGCGGACTCCGGTGCGTAGCGCTGATGATCCATCGCCGCGGGCGCCACCAGCATGGCTGCGGCGAGCAGGAGCGCGCAGACCACCGCCACGGCCCGGGGCAGAGCTAGCTTCACCTCAAAGCAAAGCGCGCCCAAGGCCAACGCGTATCCGAAGTGGAGCACCGCGGATAGAGCGGCAAGCGGGGTGAAAGAGGCTAGGAAGAGCAAGAAGAGCAGCAGAATCCGCCAGCGCTGAAAGAGGGTGTAGAAGAAGAACAGCAGGGCATAGAAGCCCAACTCCACACCCAGCGACCATGACGTTCCGATCACCCTCGGCATGGCCCAGCCCTCGCCGATCAGCACAAGGTTGAAGAGCCACTGCCCGGAGGTCTCGGGCCAGCCCATCAGGCGCCCGATCTCATAGCTTTCGAAAGGTAACTGCCCCGCGATCGGCAGCGCAAAGAGAAGGCAGACCCAATAGATCGGGAAGATGCGGAGAAAGCGGTTCGAAAGAAAGGCCCCCGGGCGACCGGCATAGGTCTCCCTCAAGAGACCCGCGACAAGAAACCCGCTAATGAAGAAGAAGCATAC